>NZ_JALQEK010000022.1:0-237506 GCF_023630765.1 Caballeronia sp. ATUFL_F2_KS9A
GCTGAAAGGGCTGAGTCCTGTGATGTACAGAACTCAGCCCTTAGCGGCCTAGCCCAAAACTGTCCAACTTTGCGGGGTCAGTTCACGCGCGGGGTTTTTTTTCGCTTACTTCGCCGCGTTCGCCATGTAATCGACGGCGGCTTTCACATCTGCATCCGATGCGTTCGATCCGCCCTTTGGCGGCATCGCGCCCTTGCCGTGCAGCGCGTAGTTGTAGACGGTGTCCATCGGCTCTTTCAGGCGCGGCGCCCACGCGGCCTTGTCGCCGAACTTCGGCGCGCCGAGCACGCCCGCCGCGTGACACGCCTGACAGACCTGCTCGTAGAGCGCCTTGCCCGCCTGAGCGGCGTCGGCGCTTTGCGCGCCCGCGGCCGGCGCCGCCGATGCAACCGCCGGCACCGATGCGAGCGCCGCGACCGCTGCGGCGGCCTGAGCATTTTCGTTCGAACTGGCTGCGGCGGGCGCTGCCGCGCTCGATGCGGCCGCGGCGCCCGATGCCGGTTGCGCCGGTTCCGCGAGCTTGCCGCCGCTGCCGTTCGCCATATAGACGACCGCGCGCGCGATTTCGAAGTCGGAGTAATCGTCGGGGCTGGTGCCGCCGCGCGCGGGCATGCCGCCCTTGCCGTTGAGCGCGTTGTGCAGCAGCGTGTCGTAACCTTCGCCGATGCGCGGGGCCCATGCGCCGGCATCGCCGAACTTGGGCGCGCCGGCGGTGCCTGTCGCGTGACAGGCCGAGCACACGGCCTTGAAGACTTCCTCGCCGGACTTGTAGACGCGCGGCGCGTTGGCGTCGCGGACATCGACTTGTGCGGCGGGCGCGATGCGCGCGTTGACCGACTGCTCGATGTCCGTGCCGGCGCCGGTGCGCGTGGAATTGTTCACGTACACCGCGAGCAGGATGATGATGGCGACCGGGATGCCGAATCCCGCGATGACCGCGGCGATGAGTTGGCCGGGTGTCTTGATCGGGGCTCCGTGGGGTGCTTCGCTCATGCTTGTCTCGTCTCCCGTTTTTTGGTGTGAGTCGGTTCAGTGACAGCGTGACAGCTACGGCAGTGCGCTAGGCGCGCCTTGGGGAAGGCACGGTCGATTATAGACGGAACGCTTAACTGTCGGCGCGGGGTGGCCGGGGCGGTGAAGCGGGCGTTTACCCGAATCGTGTGATGCTTTGTGACTCGTTCCGCGCAGGGCGTCCGGTCCCGCACGATGGACGGCGTCACGGAAAACAGGTATCCTCTCGGATTCGCATGGGCCTTGCAGCCGTCTTACGGCGTGTGTAGTTCTTCCGCAAGCCCTTCTCCGATGCGCCCGTAGCTCAATGGATAGAGTACTGCCCTCCGAAGGCAGGGGTTGCTGGTTCGATCCCAGCCGGGCGCGCCAAGCGTTTCCACTCGACAGCCGTCGCAGTCGAAACTACTCGAGTCCGCCGTCGCGATTCGCCGTCGTCGTCCCCCAACCAAACCCCATCCCCGCCAACCACCTCCTATAAGCCACCGCCATCCGATCGCACTTCTGATGCAACTCCGCATCGAGATCGAGCGGCAAGCGCTGCGGCCATTGCGACTCCACCACCGGGGTGTCCTGCATCAAAATCTCCATATTGAAGTCGTATAGCTCGCGATCGGAATGCGTCGAATCATCCTCGTGAATCGAGACGAGCCACGCGCGCGTCTCTGTCTGCGTCACCGGCGACGCCGCCAGCATGATATGCAGCGCGCCCTGCCCGCCCGACGCCATCTTCGTCAGCTTCGCGATCAAAGGCCGCTTCACGCGATACACATAATCGATCATCGCGCCGCCGCCCTGCCCCGGCATTCCCGCCGGTTGCCAGTATCGGCATTGCCGCGCTTCCAGACCTTCATCGCTCGCGACGACTTCGTAATCGGGCACTTCCGTATGCGTGTCCTCGCCCAGAATCCCCGCATGCACGAACGAGAAATGCGCCATGTCCAGAAAATTCTCGACGACGCGCGGCGCCGACGACCTCACCGTCTGCGGCGCGAGATTGATGCGCCGGCCACCGGGAATCACGGCTTCGGGAAAGAAATCGAGCGCATACGCAGGCTCGCCGAAACACATCCAGATAACGCCGTACTTCTCTTCGCAAACGAAAGTCGTCGCGCACGCGCGCTTCGACGGACGCAATGAAGGATTCGACGGAATCCGCAAACACTGTCCTTCGATGTCGTAACTCCAGCCGTGATACGGACACACGATCTGATCGCGCATCACATGCCCGAGCGACAACTGCGCGCCCCGATGCGGACAGTAATCGCGCCACGCATGCGCCGCGCCGATGCTGTCCCGCCACACGACGATCCGCTCATCGGCCACGATGAATCCGCGCGCGCCGCCTTCCGGCACGTCTTCGCTATTGCAAACGGGCAGCCATTCGGCAGCCAAAGAAATGGATTCGTCGCGCATCGCCGTGAATGAGAAATGGACGTTCTTAAGCTGTTCTTACACGAAACACAGCGTCTTCGCAAAACGTTGCAAAATAGCGGATCGCTCGCTCGGTGCAACTCGATACCACTCCATTCAGCCGATGCCATGCGACGGGGCCGCAGTACTTGGCAGCAAGATAAAAGAAAGAAATCACCATCCAGGGGTTCAGTATGGAGCAGGCGCATCAACCGGCACGCCGGACTTATGCCTTCGCATGGTCCGAACACCGGAATCCGGAACGCGAGCAGGCCACGCTGCGGGTCTGGATGGGAGCGGTGGTTCTTCTGGCTTACGGCGTTTTCGCGTGGCTCCGCCCTTCACACGATGCCTTCCTGACCACGCGCCTCGTCGCGCTCTATGTGTCTTATGGGGCGATCACGCTTCTGATCGTCAGCCGCATGAGCGCGCCTTCTGTTGCGCGCCTGACCGTCACGACCATCGCCGATCAGACGATCCTCGGGCTCGCGCTCGCCGCGGGCGGCGCAACGGCGCTGCCGCTTCTCTGGGTGATGTTCTGGTTTCTGATCGGTTCGGGATGCCGATACGGCAAGCGCACGCTCGCCGTATCGTGCGCGACGGCGCTCATCATCGTCACGGCGATGGCCGTCTGGCAGCCGTGGTGGCACGAGAATCTTCCCGCCGCGATCGGGCTCGCGCTGAGCGTACTCGGCGCATCGGTGTATCTGAGCGTGCTCGTCGATCGGCTCGGCAACGCGAATCGCGATCTAGCGCGTCAGGCATCGACCGATCCGCTCACGGGTCTGTCGAACCGGTACGCGCTGGAAAGAGTCGTCGATCGCGCGATGAACGCGCCCGAAGCCAATGGCGATCACGCCACCGCGCTCCTTCTGATCGATCTCGACGGCTTCAAGGAAGTGAACGATACCTACGGTCACGCCGTCGGCGATCTGCTGCTGCAAGCCTTCGCGGACTCGCTCGCGAAGCGCATGCGCAAGTCGGACACCATCGCGCGTCTGGGCGGCGACGAGTTCGTCGTGCTCGCGCATCAGATGCGCGACCGCGACGCCGTGTTGTCGGTGGCCGACAACATCCATTCGGCGCTCGGCGAAATTACGTCGGTGCAGGAGCGGCCGGTGTCGGTATCGGCGAGCATCGGCGCATGCCTGCTTTCGAGCGCGGCGTCCGCGCATCAAACCGGCATGACCGCCGTGCTGCGCGCCGCCGACCGCGCGATGTACCGCGCGAAAAGTCTCGGCGAAGGGAAAACGGTCTTCGCCGAGACGCGGGACTTCGAGATCAGCTAGAGAACGTCAGGCCTCGACGCTCGTCCACGCCTGCTCGCGCAGCTTCGTGCGCAGACGCGCGACCGCCTGGCTGTGCAACTGACACACGCGCGACTCGCTCACTTCCATCACCGCGCCGATTTCGCGCAGGTTCAGGCCGCGTTCGTAATAGAGGCTCATCAGGAGCTTCTCGCGCTCGGGCAGCTTGTCGATGGCTTCGATCAGCGCGCCGCGAAGGCTGTCGTCGAGCAGCGCGGACAGCGGATCCGAACGATCGACGCAATAGCGGTCGAGGAACGGCTCGTCGTCGGCGGAGCGATCGAAGTCTTCGTAATAGATCAGCTGGCTGCCGTGCAAGTCCTGAAGCATCGACTGATATTCGTCGAGCGGCATCTTCATGTGCTCGGCGATTTCCTGCTCGCTCGCCGCGCGGCCGAGGTTCTGCTCGACCTTGTGCACCGCCGATTCCACTTCGCGCGACGTCTTGCGCATGCTGCGCGGCAGCCAGTCGTTCGCGCGGAGCTCATCCAGCATCGCGCCGCGGATGCGCTGGCTCGCATATGTTTCGAACTGCGCGCCCTGATCTTCCTTGTAGCGGCTCGCCGCGTCCAGCAGGCCGATCATGCCGGCCTGAATGAGATCGTCGAGATCGACGCTCGCCGGCATCTTGGCGACGAGTTGAAGCCCCAGCCGTCGAACGAGCGGTGCGTATTTCGTCAGCACTTCCGACTGTGAGAGTTTGCCTTGGGCGTTATACATCTTGGTCACCTATCTTGATCACATCGACGCCGTGCTGCTCAATGCAAAGTCGTGAAGCGCAGCCGCACGATGCGACGCCTCCCGCGCGCCCTGTACAGAGTCGCTAACCGGATTTCGCGCGTCGGCCTGGCCGCCCGCATCGCGCATATAAGGCGCGGGGCGCATCGGCCAGTGCAGGAGCTCCGCCGCGATTGCGCGGTAGTCGCGCGCCGCGGCCGTGGCCGGGAACGCTTCGACTGCACAGCGTGAGAGTTCCATCGCCCGAGCGACGCGCGCATCCTCGGACACATATCCCGCCTGCACGAGCGACACGGCCAGATACCGGCTCGCGACGCCCGACAGGTTGTCGAACGCGACCGCCGCGTCGGCCGGGTTCTGCACGTGATTGACGAGCACGCGGAACTGGCCGATCGCATGGGCGTAGTGCAGTCGTTTCATGCACGCATACGCCTCGGTGATCGCCGACGCGGCTACCCGCGTCACAATAAGAAAGTCATGCGCCTGCGCCGCGAGCGTCGACAGCGCGCCGTGGCGATCGAGTTGCGCATCGATCAGCACGATGTCCGCCGGACCGTCGAGCAACGCGCGGCATTGCGCGGCATCGTGAACGATGCGTTCGTCGCGCGGCGCGGCCATCAGCGAGAAGCCGAACGGCGTGCGCTCGACGGCATCGCCGAGCATGCGCCGGCCCGACATCACCGAGGCGAGCGCGCCCGCGTCTTCGGTGCCCACGAGACGGCTCACCGATCCCGCGTTGCGGTGCTCGTCGATCACGAGCACGTCCTTGCCGTGGATGGAAAGCGCCGCGCCGAGATTCACCACCGCCGACGTGCATCCGATGCCCGCCGGTCCGCCCGCGATCGCCACCACGCGCGAACCGGCGCGCGTAAGGAGCCGTCGCAGGCCTTCCGCCTGGTCGAGCACGAACTTATCCAAAGTGCACCTCATGCAGTTCGGTCGTGGCGCGCGCGGACAACGCGGACAGCAGCGCAGGCGTTTCTTCGTCTTGCGGCACGAAGGGCGAGTTGTCGCGCGGGATGCAGAACGCGCTCTTGATGAGAAACCGCTTGGTCGCGACGTACAGGTTCTCCGGCACTTTCTGACCGGTCGACACGTAATGCACCGGCAGCTTGTAGCGGATGACCGTATCGAGCACGCCGCCGAGATTCGTCGCTTCGTCGAGCTTGGTCAGGATGCAGCCCGCGAGCGGCGGCTGGTCCGCGGCGCTCTTGTAGGCCTGCACGACTTCGTTGAGCGTGTCGCCGTGGCTCGTCGCGTTGAGCAGCAGGATGCGCTGCACCGGATGACCCGCGCCGCACAGCATCGCGATCTGATCCGAGACCATGCGATCGCGCTGGCTCATGCCGATCGTGTCGATCAGCACGATATGTTTGTTGCGGAGTTCCGAAAGCGCGAGTTGCAGGTCCGCGCCGTCTTTCACCGCGTGAACCGACACACCGAGAATCTTGCCGAAAATGCGCAGTTGCTCGTGCGCGCCGATACGGTAGCTGTCGGTCGTGAGCAGCGCGACCTTGCTTGCGCCGAAGCGCATCACGCAGCGCGCGGCAAGCTTGGCCGTCGTGGTCGTCTTGCCGACGCCAGTCGGGCCCATCAGTGCGAACACGCCGCCGCGTTCCATCAGCGCGTCTTCGCTGTCCATCACCGGAATGTTCGATTCGAGCACCTGCTGCACCCACTCGAGCGCGCCTTCGACGCTCTCGAGTTCCGGCATGTTGTCCACCATCATGCGGACGAGCTGCGCCGAGAAACCGGCGGCGAACAAACGCTTCGTGAGCGCGCCGCCCGTCGGGTTGCGGCGCTGGCGCTCGCCCCACATGAGACCGGAGAAGTGCTCTTCCATCATCGAGCGCATCGACGAAAGCTCGTTCATCACCGTTTCGTTGACGACCTGCTCCATGCGCGTGCGGATCGCTTCGGTGACGACGGCCGCCGCGTTCGCGGGCAAGCCATCGAATGCGTGTTCCTTCGATGCCGGCGCGGCGTTCGCCTCGGCTGCTTCGGCGTGCGGCGCGCTCGCGTTGATCTTCTGCGCGGCGCGGCGCGCGGCGATTTGCGCGGCTTCGCGTGCCCAGTCGGGCGTTTGGACCTTCGGCTCGACGGCGGCTTCCGCGCGCTTCGTTTGCTGACGCATGGCGTAGCGGGCCGAGTCCGCCGTCTTTTCGACGCGCGTCTCTTGCGCAGTCACCGGGACCGGCACGCCCATGCCGCGTGCGATCGCAGCCGACGCGGTCAGCGGACGGTTCGACGGCATCGACGCCTGCTGCGCGATGCGCTTCGCATGCTCGATCAGCCACGGATTGGAATCGGCCATCGTCGGCGGCGTGTCGTCTTCTGCGCGAGCTTCCGGCTCGGCGTGAAATTCATCGTCCGCATCGGTGTTCGCGCCGAAGACGGACGAGAACACATCGCCGCTCGCGTACGGATTCGCGGCCGACTGCTTCGCCGGCATCGCGGCTGCAGCGGCGGCCAGCGCGGCGCGCGACGTGCCCGCCGAACGTGCTGCCTGTTCCTTCGCGGCGGGCGAGATCGACGCGATGTCGCTGTCCGCGACGCCGACGATCTCGACCGAGCCGTCATCGAGCGTGCGATTGGACAACACGACGGCATCGGGGCCGAGCGCTTCACGAACCTGGCGCAGTGCGTCGCGGCTGTTCGCGCCGATGAATTTACGAATGTTCAAACTTGCCCCCGATGAGGTGAAACTGCGATCTTTAGCAAGCGGACCCACTTGGCTCGTTGCCGTGTCCGCTTTTCAGTGAAGCCATTATTGCGAACTTGAGTCTTTGTCCATCGCTGGATAAGGGGTGAGAAAAAGGGGTATTTCGGCTGATGGAAGCGCGCCGTGCATCGCAAGGGCGGGCGTTTGCCCGGAAAAAGATTCCGCTTCGCCCGTTTCCGCGCGTGGGCGCGGCGGCGTAAGCTTTAGGCTCCGCGCGCATCGAAGCCGCGCCGGACAATCAAAGGAGACTTCTTCGCATGACGTCCGCTGTCCCTTCCTCACAGGATCAAACCACCGGCGCGCGATTGCTCGTCGATGCGCTCGTCCATCACCGCGTCGAGCGCGTGTTCTGCGTGCCCGGCGAGAGCTTCCTCGCCGTGCTCGATTCCCTGCATGACGAGACCGAGCAGATTCAGACGATCGTCTGCCGCCACGAGGCGGGCGCGGCGAACATGGCCGAGGCGGTCGGCAAGCTCACCGGCAAGCCGGGCGTCGCGATCGTGACGCGCGGGCCGGGCGCGACGCACGCGTCGATCGGCGTGCACACCGCGTTTCAGGACTCGACGCCGATGATCCTGCTCATCGGCCAATGCGCTCGCGATCACATGGATCGCGAGGCGTTTCAGGAAATCGACTATCGGCGCATGTTCGGGCAGATGGCGAAGTGGGTCGCGCAGATCGACGATCCGCGCCGCGTGCCTGAATACATGAGCCACGCGTTTCACACGGCGATGTCCGGCCGTCCGGGTCCGGTCGTGCTCGCGCTGCCGGAAGACATGCTGACCGAAACTGTCGATGCCGTGCCGCCCGCGCCGCGATATCAGCGCGTGGCGGCGTCGCCGTCGAAGGCGCAGATGGAGCGCCTGCGCGAACTGCTCGCGAACGCGAAGAAGCCGTTCGTGATCGCGGGCGGAAGCGGCTGGACCGCCGAGGCGACGCAGGACTTCGCGCGCTTCGTGGAAGCGTGGAAACTGCCGGTCGGCTGCGCGTTCCGCTTTCAGGACACGCTCTCCAACGACCATCCGAACTACGCGGGCGATGTCGGCCTCGGGATCAATCCGGCGCTCGCCGCGCGCGTGCGCGATGCGGACGTGCTCTTCGTGCTCGGCCCGCGCATGGGCGAATCGACGACGGGCGGCTACACGCTGCTCGATATCCCGAAGACGAAGCAGACGCTCATCCACGTGCATCAGGGCGCGGAGGAACTCGGGCGCGTGTATAGCGCGGAATTGCCCATCGTGTCGGGCATGCCGGAGATCGCGTCTCTTCTGGCTTCGCTGGAAGCGCCCGCCAGCGTTGCATGGGATGGCAGCGCCGAAGCCGCGCACGCCGCGTATCTCGAGTGGCGCAAGCCGCGCCCGATGTTGGGCGATGTGCAGCTCGGCGAAATCATGCGTCAGCTCGCCGAGACGATTCCCGCCGATTCGATCCTGACGAACGGCGCGGGCAATTACGCGACGTGGCTGCATCGGCATTATTCGTATCGGCATTTCCGGTCGCAGTGCGCGCCGACGAGCGGTGCGATGGGCTACGGCGTGCCCGCCGCGATCGCCGCGAAGTCGCTGTATCCGGACCGCACGGTGATCGCGTTTGCGGGCGACGGCTGCTTCATGATGTCGAGCAACGAACTCGCGACGGCGATGCAGTATCGGCTGCCGGTGATTTTCATCGTCGTGAACAACGCGCAGTACGGCACGATCCGCATGCATCAGGAGCGGCATTATCCGAATCGCGTGCACGGGACGGAGCTCACGAATCCGGATTTCGCCGCATATGCGCGCGCGTTCGGCGCGCATGGCGAGCTGGTCGAATCGACGGAGCAGTTCATGCCCGCGTTCGAGCGCGCGCGGGAATCCGGCTTGCCCGCGGTGATCGAGATTCGCATTCCGCGGGACCAGAGCACGCCGGGCGCGACACTCGAACAAATTCGCCAGCAAGGCAAGCGCTAGCGGACAAACTTTCAAGCTGCTTGCAGCGCGCTTCCGGTGGCAGTAGAGTAGCCAGTTCGAAAACACCGGGAGTTAGCGATGCTTAAGGTTCTGGCTTTGTCGTTGGCGTTGGGCTTTTCGGGTGCGGCATTCGCGAAGGCGGATTGCACGGCGCATCCGAAGAGCGAATGGATGAAGGAATCGGATGCCAAGGCGCAGCTTGAAGCGCAAGGCTACAAGATCCGCAAGTTCAAGGTCGATGGCAACTGCTACGAAATCTACGGTCACGACAAGAACGGCAAGAAGGTAGAGATCTATTACGACACGAAGACGCTGGCGGTCGTGAAGTCGGAAGTCGAATGACGCTCGCGCCGTGAAAGTCTGGGACGGCTTCGTCCGGCTGACGCATTGGGCCGTCGCGGGCATCGTCTTGTGGAATCTGTTCGGACCGACGGATTCCACGCATCGCGTGCTCGGGTATGTCGCGGCCGGGCTTGTCGTTGCGCGTATCGTTTGGGGTTTCGTCGGCTCGCGTCATGCGCGGTTTTCGGCGTGGTGGCCGACGCGCTCGCATCTCGTCGACTATCTGAGGTCGCTTGCCAGGGCCAGGCCGATCCATCACGTTTCGCACAATCCGCTTGGCGGGTTGATGGCGCTCCTTCTCTGGTTCCTGATTCTCGCGCTCGCGCTGTCCGGGTGGATCATGCGGCTCGATGCGTTCTGGGGCGAGGACTGGCCGCAGGAGATTCATGCGTGGCTCGCCATCGCGGTCGAGGTCTGTGTCTGCGTGCACGTCGCCGCGGCCGTGCTGATGAGCGTGTGGACGCGGGAGAATTTGGTTCGGGCGATGGTGACGGGCAACAAAAAAGCCCCGTGACGCGAATCACGAGGCTTTCTCTCGACTCAATGCGAGGAACGCTTACTTCCCGCCCACGCTCTGCAACGTCGTCCACTTCCCGCCGACGACCTTATAGAGCGTAATCCCGCCGTTCTTCAAATCGCCCTTCGAGTCGTACGACAGGTGCTTCGCCGTCACGCCCTGCATGTCGGTCTTCGCGAGGAACGGCAGGTACTTTGCCGGATCCGTCGAGTTCGCAGCCTTCATCGCGGTGAACATGGCCATCGCGCCGTCGTAGGCGTACGGCGAGTACGTCTGCACGTCTTCGTTGAAGCGCTTCTTGTACTTCGCCGAGTAGTCCGCGCCGCCCGGCATTTCGTCCATCGGCAGGCCGGCGAGCGATGCCACCGTGCCGTCAGCCGCGTCGCCCGCGATCTTCAGGAACGTGTCGGTCTTCACCATTTCGCCCGCCATCAGCGGCGCGCGGAAGCCGAGCGTCTTCATCTGCTTGACCATCGGGCCGGCTTGCGAATCCGCGCCGCCGTAGTACACGAGGTCCGGATTCGTCGACTTGATCTTCGTCAGAATCGCCTTGAAGTCGACAGCCTTGTCGTTCGTGAATTCACGGTCGACGATCGTGCCGCCCGCCGCCTTCGCCGCCTTCTCGAACTGGTCGGCAAGACCCTGGCCGTACGCCGTGCGGTCATCGACGATCGCGATCTTCTTGACCTTCAGCGTCTTCACCGCGAACTCGCCCGCGACCGAGCCTTGCTGCGTGTCGGAGGTCATCATGCGGAAGGCGGTCTTGAAGCCTTGCGTCGTGTACTCGGGCGCCGTCGCCATCGCGATTTCGGGAATGCCCGCGTTCGCGTAGATGCGCGATGCCGGGATCGTCGTGCCCGAATTGAAGTGGCCGAGCATGCCCTTGATGCCATCGTCGACGAGGCGTTGCGCCACGGTCGTGCCCGTGCGCGGGTCGGCCTGGTCGTCCGCCGAGTTCAGCACGATGCGAACCGGCTTGCCGCCGATCACCGGCTTCGTGGCGTTGAAGTCTTCGACGGCGAGCGTGATGCCGTTCTGCATGTCCTTGCCGTAGTGCGCCTGCGCACCGGTCAGCGGGCCGGCGTAGCCAACCTTCACGTCTTCTGCCTGCTGTGCAGCCGCGGTCCCCGCGAACAGGCCGGCGAGCGTCATGGCTGCCGCCAGCTTGGTCATCGTGTGCTTCATAGCTTCTCCTGTGTTCCAGTGTGGATGGCAGCCTGTGCCGCGCGTGTCTCCGTTACGCCGTGCCTGCTGCCGATTGTTTGAATTCGTTTGAACCGAGCGTTCGAGGGGTGTCTCAACCGATCGTCATCAAATTCGCATTGCCACCCGCCGCCGCCGTGTTCACGCTCACCGAGCGTTCCGTCAGCAGACGTTCGAGCGCGTAGTCTTCACCGTCGTGGCCAGCGTCGGCGAACGCTCCCGCAGCCACGCCCTGCACCGATACGATCGGTCCCGGACGCTTCGCGACTTCCTTCACGAGCGACAGCAGTTCATCGCTGTCGCCTTCGAACAAGACGGCGTCGAAGTCTTCCGCCGCTTTCCTGACCATCGCGAACGGCTTGAGCGCAGAAGGCAACGACGCCGCCAGTTGCTCGCCCGCCGAGCCGGAGAACAACGCCTTGTTGCCCGTCGCCAGCACGGCGGCCAGTTGCGCGCGCGCGCCGCTCGCCGTCGCCGCCACGCACAGCACCGTGCCGCGCGCGCCGAGCGTGTACGTGTTGCGTTCGCCGGTCGGTCCGCTCAACACGGCCGTCGCGCCCGCCATCACATGCTGCAGATAACCGTCGCAACGCGCGGCCGTCTGCGGATCGCGTTCGCCGATCGCCCAGTCGCGCAATGCGGTGAGCGCGGCCGTCGGCGTGTCCTTCGACGCCACCTGATCGACGACGAGCGTGCTCGCCAGCGATTTCGGCAGACCGGTCGGGCGCTTCGCGAGCAGACGCTGCAGATACAGCGCGCCGCCCGCCTTCGGACCCGTGCCCGACAGCCCTTCGCCGCCGAACGGCTGCACGCCGACCACGGCGCCGATCACATTGCGGTTCACATAGATGTTGCCGACATGCGCCCGCGAGATCACGTGCGCGATGGTTTCGTCGATACGCGTATGGATGCCGAGCGTGAGGCCATAACCCGTCGAGCGAATTTGGTCGAGGAGTTTATCAAGGTTCGAACGGCGATAACGCACCACATGCAGCACCGGGCCGAATACTTCGCGCTTGAGTTCGTCGATGCTATCGAGCTCGATCAGCGTCGGCGGCACGAACGTGCCTTGCGCGCAGGTGTCGGGCAGCGGCAGTTGCGTGACGTTGCGGCCCTTGTCGCGCATCCCGGCGATATGCGCGTCGATGCCGCGTTTCGCGTCGGCGTCGATGACGGGACCGACATCCGTCGACAGACGATCCGGATTGCCGACCGCGAGCTGGTTCATCGCGCCGGTCAGCATCTCGAGCGTGCGATCCGCGACGTCGTCCTGCAGGCACAGCACGCGCAGCGCCGAGCAGCGCTGGCCAGCCGAATCGAACGACGACTGCAGCACGTCCGCGACGACCTGCTCCGCGAGCGCCGACGAATCGACGATCATCGCGTTCTGGCCGCCGGTTTCGGCGATCAGCGGAATTGGGCGGCCATCCGGATCGAGGCGCTCGGACAGCGTCTTGTTGATGAGGCGCGCGACTTCCGTCGAACCGGTGAACATGACGGCGCGCGTGCGCGGATCGGCGACGAGCGCCGCGCCGACCGTCTCGCCATTGCCCGGCAGCAGTTGCACCGCGCCCGCCGGCACGCCCGCTTCGCGCAGGAGGCGAACGGCTTGCGCGGCGATCAGCGGCGTCTGTTCAGCGGGCTTCGCGAGCACCGGGTTGCCCGCGGCCAACGCAGCGGCGACCTGGCCCATGAAGATCGCGAGCGGGAAGTTCCACGGGCTGATACACACGACCGGACCGAGCGGGCGATGCGTATCGTTCGAAAACTCGGCGCGAATCTGCGACGCGTAGTAGCGCAGGAAATCGATGGCTTCGCGAATCTCCGCGATCGCGTTCGGCAGCGACTTGCCCGCTTCGCGCACGACGAGGCCCATCAGCGTGTGCATTTGCGCTTCGAGCAGATCGGCGGCGCGCGCGAGGCAATCGGCGCGGTCTTCGACGGGCGTCGCCTGCCAGATCGGCGCGGCGGCGACCGCGTTGGCGATCGCGGCGCTCACCTGTTCCGGCGACGCTTCCACGACCGTGCCGACGAGATCGCGCAAATCCGACGGATTGCGCACATCGCGCGCGACGCCGTTGCCGATGTCACCGCCTTCGAGCATCGGTTCCGCGCGCCACGGATGATGCGCGCTCGCCAGCAACGCCGACGACAGCGAAGCCAGCCGATGCTCGTTCGACAGATCGAGGCCCATCGAATTGGAGCGCTCGTTGCCGTAAAGCTGACGCGGCAGCGGAATCTTCGCGTGCGGCGCGCCGAGCGGCGTGATCGCCTGCGCTTCGTCGATCGGATCGCGCACGAGTTCCTTCACCGGAATCGATTCATCGGCGATGCGGTTCACGAACGACGTGTTCGCGCCGTTTTCCAGCAGACGGCGCACGAGATACGCGAGCAGCGTTTCGTGCGTGCCGACCGGCGCATACACGCGGCACGGACGGTTCAGCTTGTCGCGGCCCGTGACTTCTTCGTAGAGCGGCTCGCCCATGCCGTGCAGGCACTGGAACTCGTACTGGCCGGGATAGTAGTTCTGTCCGGCGAGGTGATAGATCGCGGAGAGCGTGAACGCGTTGTGCGTCGCGAATTGCGGATAGACGGCATCCGGCGCGCCGAGCAGCTTCTTCGCGCACGCGAGATACGAGATGTCCGTGTAGATCTTGCGCGTATAGACCGGATAGCCCTCGAGTCCATCGACTTGCGCGCGCTTGATTTCCGTGTCCCAGTACGCGCCCTTCACGAGGCGAATCATCAGGCGATGACGGCTGCGGCGCGCGAGATCGATCAGATAGTCGATCACGAACGGGCAGCGCTTCTGATAACCCTGCACCACGAAACCGATGCCGTTCCAGCCCGCGAGCTCCGGATCGAAACAGAGCGCTTCGAGCAGATCGAGCGAGATTTCGAGACGATCGGCTTCCTCGGCGTCGATGTTCAGGCCGATGTCATAACGGCGCGCCAGTTGCGCGAGCGAGCGCACGCGCGGCAGCAGCTCGTTCATCGTGCGTTCCTGCTGCGAGCGCGAATAACGCGGATGCAGCGCGGAGAGCTTGATCGAAATGCCCGGGCCTTCGTAGATGCCGCGCCCGCCCGCCGCCTTGCCGATCGCGTGGATCGCCTGCTCGTAGGACGCGTAGTAGCGCTGCGCGTCTTCTTCCGTCGTCGCGGCCTCGCCGAGCATGTCGTACGAGTAGCGGAACCCGCGCGCTTCGTACTTGCGGCTGTTCGCGAGCGCTTCGGAAATCGTCTCGCCGGTGACGAACTGCTCGCCCATCAGGCGCATCGCCATGTCGACGCCCTTGCGGATCAGCGGCTCGCCGCCCTTGCCGATCAGACGCGTCAGCGCCGACGACAAGCCCGCTTCGCTGTTCGTCGTGACGAGCTTGCCGGTGATCATCAAACCCCACGTCGCCGCGTTCACGAACAGCGACGGCGCCTGGCCCATGTGCGATTTCCAGTCGCCCTTGCTGATCTTGTCGCGAATCAGCGCGTCGCGCGTGGCGCGGTCGGGAATGCGCAGGAGCGCTTCGGCGAGGCACATCAGCGCGACGCCTTCCTGGCTCGACAGCGAGAATTCGTGGATCAAACCTTCGACGCCGCCGCCCGAGCTTTTCGCGCGCAGCGCTTCGACGAGCTTCGTCGCGAGCTTTTCGGTTTCGGCCGCGACGTTCGAAGGCAGTCGCGCCTGACCGATCAGGAACGGCACGCACTCCGGCTCCGGCCGGCGATACGCCGCCGTGATCGCCGCGCGCAGCACCGATTGCGGCTGCACGTTCTGCGCGAAATCGAGGAACGGATGCGGCGCGCCGTCTTCGTCGCCATCGACGGAAGGTGCATCCGCCATTTCCGACGAGCCGTTCGCACCCGTCAGTTCGGGCGGAAGCTGGCCATGCTCGATGCGCTCCAGATAAGCGAAGATCGCCTGCTTGATAAGCCAGTGGGGAGTGCGTTCGAGGCGCGTCGCGGCATCTTTGAGCCGGGAACGCAGCAGATCGTCGACTTTGACGCCTAGGGTTGTGCTCGCCATATTTCCTTCGTTTGCCGGTCGTGCTCAGCCGGCCAGAGACCTGAAAAGTTGGCGAATCGTACCCCGCTGATTTAAAAGGTGCAACCGAGATTTTCGCTAGGGTTGCACCACAATGAAACCCTTGTGGCACAAGGCTTTGAGCGGTGCGCCGCCGGATGGCGCGCGGCGCTCGGTGCCTAGTAGTTTCCCTAATCCGGAATTTTTGAGACGGCCCCTAAGTAAATCCTCGGACACCGCCGTTATAAACGCCATGCGCCGTCGATGGCGACGCCTTCAGCGGTCGATATTCCGCGATTTCGGGGAGAGCAACGAGCATGAGCACTTGGATGGTGGTGGCCGGCGTTTGGGCGATGTTCGCGGTCTGCGTCGTGTTGTTCGTGCGGGGCGCGTCGCCGCACGTTCATCGGTCCGATGACGCTTCCGGCCAAGGCGACCGCGCGGTCAGCGACGTTCCACGCGCCGAAATCTGAATCAGACGTCCAGCGGATCGACTTCCACGTTCCAGCGCAGCACGCCCTTGAGGGAGCGCAGCACCGGCTGCCACGCGCGCAGCGACGCCTGCAGCGCGGCCCGCGACGCGCTTTCGAGCAGCAGTTGCGCACGGTGGACATTGAACACTTTCACGATGGTGAGCGGAACCGCGTCGTAGACCGTCACGCGCTCAGCGCCGGGCAGAGGTGCGAACGCCGCCGCCGCTTCTTCGAGGAATTTCAGCGCCGCATCGAGCGTGCGGCCTTCGGCGCGCAGCATCGCCTGATAGACGAACGGCGGCAGACGCGCGTCGCGGCGTTCGGCGAGCGTCGAATTGGCGAAACCCACGTAGTCCTGTCGCGATAGCGCCTGATACAGCGCGTGACGCGGATAGCGCGTCTGAATCATCACTTCGCCGGGCAAGCCCGCGCGTCCGGCGCGCCCGCTCACCTGCGTCAGTTGCGCGAAGAGCCGCTCGCTCGCGCGAAAGTCGTGGGAGAAGAGCGCGGTGTCCGCGTTCAGCACGCCGACGAGCGTCACGCGCCGGAAATCATGGCCCTTCGCGATCATCTGCGTGCCAACGAGAATGTCGACTTCGCCCGCGTGGACATCGGAGAAAAGCGCCTGCGCGCTGCCTTTGCGGCGCGTGCTGTCGGCGTCGATGCGCAGCACGCGAGCACCCGGCACCACGCTCGCGAGCGTTTCCTCGACGCGCTGCGTGCCGCGGCCCATCGGCGCGATATCGATGTTGCCGCATTCCGGACACGACTTCGGAATGCGCGATTCCCAGCCGCAGTGATGACAACGCAGCGCGCGCTCAGGCTTATGCAGCACGGCATACGCGCTGCAACGCGGACAACCGGCGACCCAGCCGCAGGCATCGCAGGACAGGATCGGCGCATAGCCGCGCCGGTTCAGGAATACGAGGCTTTGCTCGCCGCGCTCGACGCGTGTCTTCAGCGCCGCGATCAGCGGCCCCGCGAGCCCCTCGACCGAGGCGCGGCCTCGCCGTCTTTCCTCTTCGAGATCGATGAGCCGGACGCTCGGCAGCACCGCTTCGGCGACGGCGCGGCGCGTGAGCGTGAGTCGCGTGTAGCGGCCCTGCTCGGCCTGCCACCAGGTTTCGAGCGATGGCGTCGCCGATCCGAGCACGACGGGAATATCCAGTTGCTTCGCGCGATAGATGGCGAGATCGCGCGCGGAGTAGCGCAAGCCTTCCTGTTGCTTGTACGCGGGATCGTGTTCCTCATCGACGACGATGATCGCGAGCTTCGGCATCGACGCGAGAATCGCGAGGCGCGTGCCGAGCACGATGCGCGCGCTGCCCGTATGCGCCGCGAGCCAGTTGCGCGCGCGTTCGCCTTCGGCGAGTCCGCTGTGCATCGTGACGATCGAGCCGTCCGCGAGCGCCGCGAAACGCGCGCGAAACGCCGCTTCGAACTGCGGCGTCAGATTGATTTCGGGAACGAGGACGAGCGCCTGCGCGTCAGGCCGGTCGGCGAGCAACGCGGCGAGCGCGTGCAGATACACCTCGGTCTTGCCACTGCCCGTCACGCCGTGCAGCAGGAACGGGGCGAACCCTTGCGCGCCGGAAATTGCATCGACGGCTTCGCGTTGTTCATCGGTCAGCAAGGGCAGCGGCACCGCGCCGGTCGGCAGCATGGGCGCGCTCGCGTCGGGTTCGGCGATCTGCGCTGTCACCGCTTCGATCCATCCGCGCGCGATCCAGTCGTCGAAGGTCGCGCCCGCTTTCGGATGCAACGCACGCGCGTCGGACAACGTCAGCGACGGCTGTTCCGCGAGCGCATCGGCGAGACGCCGGAGGGCGCTGGCGCGGGCGGGCAAAGCATCGGGGAGTTGCGCGCGCCCTTCGGGGAGAATCCGAAAGCGCGGCTCGACGGCAAAAAGGCGATCCCAGCGCGAGGCGTCGCGCAACGCCTGCGGAAGCGCCGGCAGCGCGACTTCGCCCAGCCCGCGCTGATAGTAATCGGCGGCGAAGCTGACAAGCGCGATCCACTTTTCCGACAGCGGCGCGCAGCCTTCGCAAATCGAAGTGATGTCGCGCAGTTTGGCAGCGGGCACGTCGCTTGAATGGGCGATTTCGCAGATCAACCCGACGACTTCGCGTCGCCCGAACGGCACCTGCACCAGCATGCCGACGGCAGGCGCGGCCGGCAGCGCATAGCGGTAGTCGAACAGCACGGGCATGGGCTGATCGACGGCGACGCGGACGAATAGATCAGTCACCGCGCGGGACCCCGCGCAAGACGGTTCGACAGAACCAAGCGCCCGAGGCGGGAGAAGTTAAAGTGAAACATCAGAATCGTCTGTAAACCGCCGATTATTTTTGGATTTCCGATGCTTTCCACAGCCCTGTGGATAACTTTGTTGAGAAGTGCGTCCGTGATCGCCGCAAACAATGTCACGAATCCCTTATGTGCGCTAACCCACATTTCGGGCGAAGCCGTCGAAATGCGTTAAGAATCATTGGCTTGAAGCACATATAGCGACATCTTATTGGTTGCTGTAAGCCATACGTCTGATGGCGCGCCGCAGCGAACAAATTGTGCATAAGTTCAGTCTTGACATCGGGGAGCGCCGCCTGAGGCGGGCGATCCGGACAGAACCCTCCAGCTCCTGATCACTTGCCCCGAATCACCGATATTGCACTGCGGCACGCGTCCGCAACGCAGGCTTTCGTACGCCTTTTACCGGGCGGCTTGGCCGGCGCGCATGGCGCGGCTATGTCGATGAACCTCGTCGACCAGCTCCGCGACATTTTCCGGCGGCGTGAACTGCGAGATGCCGTGGCCCAGGTTGAAGACGTGGCCCGGAAAATTGCCGAAGCTTTCGAGCACGGCGCGCGCTTCGGTGCGGATCGACGCGGGCGGCGCGAACAACACGCTCGGATCGATGTTCCCCTGCAGCGCCACACGCGAGCCGACCTTTTCGCGCGCCCGGCCGAGATTCATGGTCCAGTCGAGACCGACCGCATCGACGCCCGTCGCCGCGATTTCCTCGATCCAGAGTCCGCCGCCCTTCGTGAACGTGATGACCGGGACGCGCGCGCCATCGTGCTCGCGCTTCAGGCCGGCAACCACCTTCGCGATGTATTCGAGCGAGAAGCGCTGATACGCGCCATCCGCGAGTGCGCCGCCCCATGTATCGAAGATCATCACGGCCTGCGCGCCCGCTTCGATCTGCGCGTTCAGGTAAGCGGTGACGGCTTGCGCGTTGACCTCGAGAATGCGATGCATCAGGTCCGGCCGCGAATACGCCATCGACTTGACCGTGCGATGGTCGTCCGAGCCACCGCCTTCGACCATGTAGCACGCGAGCGTCCACGGACTACCGGAGAAGCCGATCAGCGGGACCTTCTGGCGGCCTTGCGCGTCG
The DNA here is from genome assembly GCF_023630765.1 of Caballeronia sp. ATUFL_F2_KS9A. NCBI lineage: Bacteria > Pseudomonadati > Pseudomonadota > Betaproteobacteria > Burkholderiales > Burkholderiaceae > Caballeronia > Caballeronia sp. ATUFL_F2_KS9A. Next base: position 19,088 of record NZ_JALQEK010000022.1, read on the forward strand.
GTGAGCGCGCGGCGAATCTGGCTTACGGCGTCGGTGACGTAGGAAAGCGTCGCGCCGATGTCCGGCACGGCAAGGCGCTTCACATCGTCTTCGGTACGCACCGTGCGCTCGAAACGCGGCCCCTCGCCCTGCACGAAGTTCAGACCGAGCCCCATTGCGTCGGGGACGGTCAGGATGTCCGAGAAGAGAATCGCGGCGTCGAGCGGAAAGCGTTCGAGCGGCTGAAGCGTGACTTCGGTCGCGTAATCCGGATTCTTCGCGAGACCGAGAAAACTGCCCGCGCGAGCACGCGTCGCGTTGTATTCCGGCAGATAGCGCCCTGCCTGGCGCATCAGCCAGATCGGCGTGTAGTCGGTCGGCTGGCGCAAGAGCGCGCGCAGGAAGGTGTCGTTCAGAAGAGTGTGTGCCACGTCGCTCGATGCTCAAGGCAGAGAATCGTCCATTCTACCGGAGCGGTCGAACGTTTACGCCGGCTGCGCCCGGCAATTCGGAACGGCTCATGCCGCGCGGCCTATGTCGTTTGGCCGGATTTCGGGCAAGCGAAGCCCTCGTTATGATCGGTGTGCTTACACAACTAGAACCAGGAGAATCGATGCAACGCACGTCCGTCAGTCTCGCAGCCGCTGCCTTCGCGGTGTCGCTCTCGCTTTTGAACGCCGCGCACGCGCAGACGGTTCAGGCCGGCACCGTCGCCGGAGCAAAGTCCGCCGCGCCCGCGCCTTCGTCGGTTGCCGCGCCCTCTCGCCTCGACGACATCCTCGCACGCCACACGCTGCGCGTCTGCACGACCGGCGATTACAAACCGTACTCGTTCCTGCGTCCGGACGGGCAGTTCGAGGGCATCGACATCGATCTCGCGGAAAGTCTCGCGAAGTCGCTCGGCGCGAAGGCCGAGTATGTGAAGACGTCGTGGTCGAATCTGATGAACGACTTCATCGCGAAATGCGATATCGCCGTGGGCGGCGTCTCGACGACGCTCGAACGGCAGAAGCGCGCGTTTTTCACCGCGCCGTACATGGAAGACGGCAAGACGCCGATCGTGCGTTGCGACGATGTCGAGAAGTATCAGACCGTCGCGCAGATCGATCAGCCGAACGTGCGGACGATCGTGAATCCGGGCGGTACGAACGAACGCTTCGCGAAGCAGTTCTTTGCGCACTCGCAACTGATCGAGTATCCGGACAACGTGACCATCTTCAAGCAGATTCTCGACGGCAAGGCCGACGTCATGGTCACGGACGCATCCGAAACGCTGCTACAGCAGAAGCTCAATCCGGGGCTGTGCTCGGTGCATCCGGACAAGCCGTTCCAGTTTGGCGAAAAGGCGTATCTGCTGCCGCGCGGCGACGTGCCGTTCCAGCAGTATGTCGATCAGTGGCTGCATCTCGCCCGTTCGTCGGGCGAGTTCCAGGCTGTCTATGACAAGTGGCTGAAGTAGCGGTCAGCGCGCGGCGCGCAAGAGTTCGCCGGTGCGCTCGCCGATCTTGCGCAGCCAGCCGAGCGCCGCGTCGGACTGTGAATGCATGCGGCCGAACCCGTGCGTCATGTCGCGCGCGTCGATCAGCTCCACACGGCCGCCGTTCGCTTGTAGGAAGCGTTCGAGTTCGACGGCGTCGTCATAGAGCGGATCGTACGCCGCCGCGACGACGATCGCGGGCGCCGGCGTGCGCTCGAACGGCTCGGAGAGCGGAAAGGCGCGCACATCGTGCGCCTGCGGTGTTTCACCCGAAAGGAACTGGGTCCAGTACCACTTCATCTCATCGTTCGTGAGACCGGGACCGTTCGCATTGGCGATGCAACTCGGGCTCTCGAACTGACGACGCATGACCGGGTAAAGCAGCAGTTGCAAGCCGACGATGCCCGCGACGCGCTCGTTCGCGCCGCGTGCCGCAACAACCGCCAGATGCGCGCCCGCGCTGTCGCCGCCGACAGCCAGCCGGTCGGTCGCGAAGCCGAGCCGCGACCGGTGCTCCGCGAGCCAGAGCAGCGCGTCGAGCGCGTCTTCGCAAGGCGCGGGAAACGGATGCTCGGGCGCGAGCCGGTAGTCGACGCTCGCCACCGCGCATTGCGAGTCGCGCGAGAGCCGTGCGACGAGGCCATCGTGCGTGTCGATATCGCCGACGACCCAGCCGCCGCCGTGAAAGTACACGATCAGCGGCAGCGGGCCGCGCGCCTCTTTCGGCTTGTAGATGCGGGCGGCGAGCGTGCGGCCTTCGAGATCGAGCTGAATATTTTCCGCCGTTACGGCATCGTCGCGCTCTCCGGCGTAGGCTCGAGCGACCTTGCTGAAGCGCTCCCGGAACGCCAGCGCATCCGCGTCCGGCGGCAAAGCCGGAAAAGCGTCCTCGACGGCGCGGTAATAGCGAAGCAGGGCTGCATCAATGCTCATGCGTATCTCCATAGGTTTTTGTGTCGTTATGCGCGCGCGGCCCACTTTGCGCATCGATTTCATGCGTCCGGGCGTTCGATTTCCGCGAAAAAAATAGAATAATCGCACGAGTTTGAAAATCTGCAATCGCGCGTCAAGTCATCCCCAACGGATTAATCGTCCGAATAACAGACAATATATCGGTCGAAATCTGGACAATCGCGCTCGAAAATTTCCTCCGAGCCTTATCGGGCGCGGGTTACAACCTGAAACACTTTGTTACGGCGACTCGGATTCAATTCGCCCACAATCTGTTGAAACGGTTTCAACACGGATGTATTGGGTCGCGTCGTGCGAAAACAACGTGATCCGATGGCAGGCTGTGGCCGAAGCACTCACATTTGGGGCATCGGTGTTGGGATCGTTATTCGAATGCAAGGCATTCGACACATCCCACGTTTGGTCTCCTCGCGCTAACCCCGTAGCGTGTGGTTTTTAGCGGGCTCCAGGCCCGCTTTTTTTTCGCCCGGACAAACGTTTGCGTTTTGGGATTTCAACACCTGAACGTTTCGTCCAATGACAGAAGGGAGCGCCGCAGCGCTCCCTTTGTCTTTTCACCGCGAAGCAGCGCCGAAGTTCAGGCCGTTTTGGCCTCGGCGATCTTCAGTTCGTCGATCATGCGGGCGCGCATCACGAATTTCTGCGCCTTGCCGGTGACGGTCATCGGCAGTTCGTCGACGAAGCGGATGTAGCGCGGAATCTTATAGTGCGCGATCTGTCCTTGGCAAAACTCGCGAATTTCCTCCTCGCTCGCCTGCTCGCCGGGACGCACGACGATCCACGCGCATACTTCCTCACCGTATTTCTGATCGGGCACGCCGAAGACCTGCACCGACTGCACCTTCGGATGACGGAACAGGAATTCCTCGATTTCGCGCGGATAGACGTTCTCGCCGCCCCGAATCAGCATGTCCTTCAGGCGGCCGACGATGTTGCAGTAACCTTCCGCGTCGATGGTCGCGAGGTCGCCGGTGTGCATCCATCCGTCGACGATCGCCTCGCGCGTCTTGGCGTCGTCGCCCCAGTAGCCTTTCATCACCGAATAGCCGCGCGTGCACAGCTCGCCGGTTTCGCCGACCGGCACGATATTGCCCAGCGGATCGACGATCTTCACTTCCAGATGCGGCTGAATGCGTCCGACGGTCGTCGTGCGCTTGTCGAGCGGATCGGTCGTCGAGCTCTGGAAGGACACGGGGCTTGTCTCAGTCATGCCGTACGCGATCGTGATCTCGCTGAGATGCATCTTCGACACGACGCGCTTCATCGTCTCGATCGGACACGGCGAACCCGCCATGATGCCCGTGCGCAGCCGGCTCAGATCGTACTTCCCGAAGTCCGGGTGATCCAGTTCGGCGATGAACATCGTCGGCACGCCATGCAGCGCCGTGCATTTTTCCTCGTGCACGGCAGCGAGCGTCGCGGCGGGGTCGAAGGCTTCGCCGGGAAACACCATCGTGCAGCCCGTCGATACGCACGCGAGCACGGCCAGGACCATGCCGAAGCAGTGATACAGCGGCACCGGAATGCACAGCGAATCCTGCTCGGTCAGGCGCATCGCCATTGCGATATAGCGCGCGTTGTTGACGATGTTCCGATGTGTGAGCGTCGCGCCCTTCGGATTGCCCGTGGTGCCGCTCGTGAACTGGATGTTGATTGGATCGTCCGGCTTCAGCTTCGCCTCGACTGCGTCGAGCGGCGTCGCGTCGAGCCGTTCGCGACCGGTACGCATCACGTCCTCGAAATTGAGCATGCCGGGCGTCTTGCTCTCGCCCATGCGGATCACGGCGCGCAATTCCGGCAGCTTCCCGGCGTGAAGCGCGTTCGGCTCGGCATGCGCGAGTTCGGGCGCGAGCGTCTGCAGCATCTCCAGATATTTCGATGACTTGAACTGCTCGGCCGCGATGATCGCCTTGCAGCCGACCTTGTTCAGCGCATATTCCAACTCGGCCAGCCGGTACGCCGGATTGATGTTGACGAGCGTGGCGCCCATGCGCGCGGTGGCGAACTGCGTGAGCAGCCATTCGATGCGGTTGGGGGACCAGATGCCGACGCGATCACCCGCCTCGATGCCGAGCGCGAGCAGTCCGCTCGCGAGCACGTCGATCTGATTTGCGAACTCGCGCCACGTCCAGCGGATGTTCTGCTCGCGGAACACGACGGCCGGGCGATCGGGGAATCTCCCAGCGGTTTCGAGAAGGAAGCGCGCAACGGTCGCGTCGCTCAATGGGATGTCGGTCGCGCCGCGAACATAGGAAATGCCGTCGCGCGGTTCGATCTGCGCGCCGGCGTGGGTCGGTTCAGTTGTCATCGATGGTCTCCGCCAATGTGAATCGCCGCCCGGTGAAGGCTAATCGGAGGCCATTGTGCATCGCGAGGACGAGCGCGGGCATTGAGTGTTTCCCGCAATGCCGCTTTCGTGCGATCGGCGAAAGATGCGCTGAATCAATCGCTTACGTGAATCGGAGTGAGCGCCACATAACCGTTATGCAGATTTGCGCGCGCGATTTGCCGATTAGGAGCATAAAAAAAGCAGCCCGAAGGCTGCTTTCTTGACCTGCTGATCGCTGCTGCTCGATGCGTCGTGCGCTTAGTGCTTTGCGTGCGCCTTGCGCAGACGTTGGATCGCCGCGAGTTGAGCCGTCGCATAAGCGAGTTCCGCTTGCGCGGTCGCGTACTCGAGCTCCGAGGTGTTGTTTTGAATCGCTTCCTCGGCGCGCTTCTTCGCCTGCTCTGCCTTCGCTTCGTCGAGATCCGCGCCGCGGATGGCCGTATCGGCGAGCACGGTCACGATGCCCGGCTGGATTTCGAGAATCCCGCCGGCAACGAACACGAACTCTTCCGTACCGTCTTCCGCCTCGATACGCACCGCACCGGGACGAATGCGCGTGATGAGCGGCGTATGACCCGGCAGAATGCCGAGTTCACCCGCTTCGCCCGGCAGCGCGACGAACTTCGCCTGGCCCGAGAAGATCTGCTCTTCCGCGCTGACGACGTCTACCTTGATGGTTGCCATGTATGTCGACTCCTGTCGTCGGTGTCATGAGTGGACGCCCGCGCTGCGCGGACGTCCGCCAGAAAAACACCCGACTCTTACTGGATCTTCTTGGCCTTTTCGAAGGCTTCGTCGATCGTGCCGACCATGTAGAACGCCTGCTCCGGCAGATGATCGCACTCACCTTCGACGATCATCTTGAAGCCGCGGATGGTTTCCTTCAGCGGCACGTACTTGCCCGGCGAGCCCGTGAACACTTCAGCAACGTGGAACGGCTGCGACAGGAAACGCTGGATCTTACGAGCGCGCGCAACCGACAGCTTGTCTTCCGGCGATAGTTCGTCCATGCCCAGAATCGCGATGATGTCGCGCAGTTCCTTGTAGCGCTGCAGCGTCTGCTGCACGCCGCGCGTGATCGTGTAGTGCTCTTCGCCAATCACGTTCGGGTCGATCTGACGCGAGGTCGAATCGAGCGGGTCCACTGCCGGATAGATACCCAGCGAAGCGATGTCACGCGACAACACGACGGTTGCATCCAGGTGGCCGAAGGTCGTAGCCGGCGACGGGTCGGTCAAGTCATCCGCAGGGACATACACGGCCTGAACGGACGTGATCGAGCCGGTCTTCGTCGACGTGATGCGCTCTTGCAGCTTGCCCATTTCTTCAGCCAGCGTCGGCTGATAGCCCACTGCCGAAGGCATACGGCCGAGCAGTGCGGACACTTCCGTACCCGCCAGCGTGAAACGATAGATGTTGTCGACGAAGAACAGCACGTCGAGGCCTTCGTCACGGAAGTGCTCGGCCATCGTCAGACCGGTCAGCGCGACGCGCAGACGGTTGCCCGGCGGCTCGTTCATCTGGCCATAGACCAGCGCGACCTTGTCGAGAACGTTCGAGTCCTTCATTTCGTGATAGAAGTCGTTCCCTTCACGGGTACGCTCGCCAACGCCCGCGAACACGGAGTAACCGCCGTGCTCCTTCGCGATGTTGTTGATGAGTTCCATCATGTTCACGGTCTTGCCCACGCCTGCACCGCCGAACAGACCGACCTTGCCGCCCTTCGCGAACGGGCAGATCAGGTCGATAACCTTGATGCCGGTTTCGAGCAGTTCCGTCGACGGCGACAGCTCGTCGAACGAAGGTGCGTTCTGGTGGATCGAACGCGTCGTTTCCGATTCGATCGGACCCGCTTCGTCGATCGGACGGCCGAGCACGTCCATGATGCGGCCGAGCGTCGGCTTGCCGACCGGCACGCTGATGGGCTTGCCCGTGTTCTTGACCATCGTGCCGCGGCGCAGGCCGTCGGATGCACCCAGACAGATGGTGCGAACCACGCCGTCGCCCAGCTGCTGCTGGACTTCGAGCGTCAGTTCGGTGCCTTCCAGAATGAGCGCGTCGTAAATCTTCGGCATTTGCGCACGCGGAAATTCCACGTCGATAACGGCGCCGATGCACTGTACGATCTTGCCTTCTACCAAAGCAGTAGTACTCATCGCATTTCCTTTAGATACTGTGTTCTTTCACGCGGCCGTCAGACCGCTGCGGCGCCGCCGACGATTTCCGACAATTCTTTCGTAATCGCGGCCTGGCGGCTCTTGTTGTAGACGAGCTGCAGTTCGTTGATCACGGTCTTCGCGTTGTCCGACGCGGCCTTCATCGCGACCATGCGCGCGGATTGCTCCGACGCCATGTTTTCCGCGACCGCCTGATAGACGAGCGCTTCGACGTAGCGCACGAGAAGCTCGTCCACCACGGTTTGCGCGTCCGGCTCGTAGATGTAGTCCCACGAGGTCTTCGGCGTGACGCCGTCTTCGTCCTTCGCGTCCAGGTCGTCCACCGACAACGGCAGCAGTTGCTCGATCACCGCTTCCTGCTTCATCGTGTTGATGAAGCGCGTGTACGCGAGGTACACCGCGTTGATCTTGCCTTCCGAATACAGGTCGAGCTGCACCTTGATCGCGCCGATCAGCTTTTCCAGATGCGGCGTGTCGCCCAGTTGCGTGACTTGCGACACGACCTTCGCCTTCAGGCGATTCAGGAAGCCGAGTCCCTTGCCGCCGATCGCCGAAGCTTCGATCTGGACACCGCTTTGATCGAGTTCCTTGATCTTGTTCAGCGACGCACGCAGGATGTTCGTGTTCATGCCGCCGCACAGACCCTTGTCGGTCGTGACGAGGATCAGGCCGGCCGTCTTTGCGCCCTTGTTCTCGACCATGAACGGATGGCGATACTCGGGGTTCGCACGGCTCATGTGCGATGCGATCGAACGGACCTTGTCGGCATACGGACGGGCGGAACGCATGCGCTCCTGGGCGCGGCGCATCTTCGATGCGGCGACCATTTCCATCGCTTTCGTGATCTTGCGCGTGTTCTGCACGCTCTTGATCTTGCCGCGAATTTCCTTCATTCCAGCCATTGCTTACTCCTTGATCGAAGCCGCGCGACGTCCGGTGACATCGCGCGTTGCTCCTCTATCCCGATCAATAAGCGCCCGACTTCTTGAAGTCCTTCAGCGCGGCATGCAGTGCGCCTTCGTCGTCCTTCGACAAGTCTTTATTGTCTTCGATGCGCTTAATCAGATCGCCGTGGCTGGTCTTCAGGAATTCGCGCATGCCCTTTTCGAATGCGAGCACTTGCGAAACTTCGAGATCGTCCAGATAGCCGTTGTTGGCTGCGAACAGCGCGACGGCCAGTTCCCACACTTGCAGCGGCTGATACTGCGGCTGCTTCAGCAGTTCCGTCACGCGGCGGCCGCGCTCGAGCTGCTTGCGGGTGGCTTCGTCGAGGTCCGATGCGAACTGCGCGAACGCGGCGAGCTCACGATACTGCGCGAGGTCGGTACGGATACCGCCCGACAGCTTCTTGATGACCTTCGTCTGAGCCGCACCGCCGACGCGCGACACCGACACGCCCGCGTTGATAGCAGGGCGGATACCGGCGTTGAACAGGTCGGTTTCCAGGAAGATCTGGCCGTCGGTAATCGAGATCACGTTCGTCGGAACGAATGCGGTCACGTCGCCGGCTTGCGTTTCGATGACCGGCAGTGCCGTCAGCGAACCGCTCTTGCCTTTCACTTCGCCGTTCGTGAACTTCTCGACGTACTCTTCCGACACGCGAGCCGCACGCTCGAGCAGACGCGAGTGCAGATAGAACACATCGCCCGGATACGCTTCGCGGCCCGGCGGACGGCGCAGCAGCAGCGAGATCTGGCGATACGCCCACGCCTGCTTGGTCAAGTCGTCATAGACGATCAGCGCATCTTGGCCGCGATCGCGGAAGTATTCGCCCATCGTGCAGCCGGCGTACGGCGCGAGGTACTGCATCGCGGCCGATTCCGAAGCCGAAGCCGCCACGACGATGGTGTAAGCCATCGCGCCGGTTTCCTCGAGCTTGCGCACCACGTTCATGATCGACGAAGCCTTCTGGCCGATCGCGACGTAGATACAGATGAGATCCTTGCCCTTCTGGTTGATGATCGCGTCGACGGCCACCGCGGTCTTGCCGCACTGACGGTCGCCGATGATCAGCTCGCGCTGGCCACGGCCGATCGGCACCATCGAGTCGATCGATTTCAGACCCGTCTGCACCGGCTGCGACACCGACTTACGCCAAATCACGCCCGGGGCGATCTTTTCGATTGCGTCCGTTGCCTTCGCGTTGATCGGGCCTTTACCGTCGATCGGGTTGCCGAGCGCGTCGACCACACGGCCGACGAGTTCCGGACCGACCGGCACTTCGAGAATGCGGCCCGTCGTCTTGACGATGTCGCCTTCCGAGATGTGCTCGTACTCGCCGAGAATAACGGCGCCGACCGAGTCACGTTCGAGGTTCAGCGCGAGGCCGAAGGTGTTGCCCGGGAATTCGAGCATTTCGCCCTGCATCACGTCCGACAGGCCGTGGATACGCACGATACCGTCGGTCACGGAGATCACGGTGCCCTGGTTGCGAACGTCCGCGCTCGCTTCAAGGCCCTGGATCCGGCTCTTGATCAGCTCGCTGATCTCAGAGGGATTGAGTTGCATTATTCGCTCCTGATAGTCAATTCTGTTGCGTGCCAGTCATCAGACTCGGTTGATCGCATTAATTCGCAAATTAAGCGGTCAGAGCCGTCTGCATGCTGGCGAGGCGCGCGCGGACCGAGGTATCGAGCACTTCGTCGCCAACCGTCACGCGAACGCCGCCGATCAGCGACTGATCGATTTCGACGGTCGGTTTCAGCTTGCGCTGGAACTTGCGTTCGAGGCTTGCAACGAGGTCGTTCAACTGTTCGCCTTCGAGGGGGAACGCGCTCACGATGTGAGCATCGGCAGCACCTTCACGGGCGTTCTTCAGCTCGTCGAACTGGACGGCGATTTCCGGCAGCAGCGGCAGGCGATGGTTCTCGACCAGCATGCCGACGAAGTTCTTCGCTTGAGGCTGGCTTTGGGCCAACGGCGACTTCACTGCGGCGAGCAGGAGATCGACGATTTGCTGGCGGCTCACCTTCGGGCTCGAAGCGACCGTCTCCACTTCGGGCAGACGCGCAACCTGTGCCAGCTCCTCAACGAAGGTGGACCAGCCCGCGAGATCGCCGGTTTCGGCCACGCGGAACAGCGCTTCTGCGTAAGGACGAGCGATGGTTGCAAGTTCGGCCATGATCAGAGCTCGGTTTTGAGTTGATTCAGCAGATCGGCGTGTGCCTTCTGATCGACTTCGCGCTTCAGAATCTGCTCAGCGCCTTTCACAGCCAGCGCAGCGACTTCGCCACGCAGCGCTTCGCGAGCCTTCACGATTTGCTGGTCGGCGTCGGCCTTGGCTTGCGCAACGATACGCGCGGCTTCGGCTTGAGCGTTGGCCTTGATTTCTTCTGCGACTGCGGCAGCGCGCTTTTCAGCGTCGGCGATGCGTTGCTGGCCGTCGTTGCGCGCTTGCGCGAGTTCCTGGTCGACGCGCTTGTGCGCAGCTTCGAGTTCCGCTTTGCCCTTGTCGGCGGCGGCGAGGCCGTCGGCAATCTTCTTCGAGCGCTCGTCGAGGGCGTTGATCAACGGCGGCCACACGAACTTCATCGTGAACCACGCGAGGATCAGAAACACGACCATTTGCGCAAACAGGGTTGCGTTGAGATTCACGGTGTTTCCTTAAACGTTGCTTGATCGGAGGTGAAACGGTTAAAAGGCGCTCATCGGCTTGTTGAGCTCGATCAGCGCCTCACCCGTTCCGTTAAGCGTCTTTAAAAAGTCAGACGCACACTTCCGAGGAACCTCAGCCTGCGAGCTTCGAGAGCAGCGGGTTCGCGAACGCAAACAGCATTGCCACACCAACGCCGATCAGGAACGCCGCGTCGATCAGACCAGCCAGCAGGAACATCTTGGTCTGCAGCGGGTTCATCAGTTCCGGTTGGCGGGCGCATGCTTCGATGTACTTGCCGCCCATCAGACCGATACCGATACAGGCGCCGATTGCACCCAGGCCGATGATGATGCCGATACCGATGGCGGTCAGACCTTGGATGTTGGCGATGAAAGCTTGCATGATCACTCCTTTGATTAAAGACTTTGGAACTGGATTTATAAAAAACGAAAACCTAAAACCTGAACGATTCCGGAACGTGCCGCAACGCGTCAGTGTGAGTCATGCGCCTGGCCGATGTACACCAGCGTCAGCATCATGAAAATGAACGCCTGCAACAGCACGATCAGAATGTGGAAGATCGCCCAAACCGTGCCCGCGACCACGTGGCCGATGAAGCCGAGCACGGAAGCGTCCGCACCGAACGTCCACATGCTGCCCAGAAGGGCGATCAGCAGGAACAGCAGTTCGCCGGCGTACATGTTGCCGAACAGCCGCATGCCGAGCGACACCGTCTTGGCGACGAACTCGATGATGTTCAGCGCGAGGTTCGGAATCCACAGCAGCGGATGCGCGCCGAACGGAGCCGACAGCAGTTCGTGCACGAAGCCGCCAGCGCCCTTGATCTTAAAGTTGTAGTAGATCATCAGCACGAACACGCCGAGCGCGATACCGATGGTGCCGTTGAGGTCAGCCGTCGGAACGATGCGATGATGCGGAAGGACGTTTTCGAGACCGAGCCAGCCGATGATGCGCGGCGGCAGATCCACGGGGATGAAGTCGAGCGAGTTCATCAGGGCGACCCAGACGAACACGGTCAGCGCGAGCGGAGCGATGAAGCGGCGGCTGCCGTGGATCATCGACTTCGACTGGTCTTCGACCATTTCGACCAGCATCTCGATGGCGCACTGGAAACGGCCGGGAACACCGGACGTCGCCTTGCGTGCAGCAAGACCGAGAATGACGATGGTGATGACACCGCACACGATCGACCAGAACAGCGTGTCGAGATTCCAGACGTGGATGTCGAAGATCGACGTCTGTGCGTGCGTGGAAAGATTCTGCAAGTGGTGCGCAATGTACTCGGACGGATCCAGAGCGTGCGTTCCTTCGCTAGCTGCCATATCGTTAAAGCCACCCAAATTGTCAAAAATCTTTCGCCGCCTGTCGCTTCCGAGCCGCCGCTTCGCGTCGCGGCTCCGGGTCGAGAGGCCCGAGTGCGGCACAACGTCCGCACTTGTTCATACGTGATGCTACTTACAATCCGTGCTGCGGGCACTTACCTGGGACGTCAAGAATCGTCACCGAAGCGCCATTGCAACCCAGTAAGTCTTCAGAGCGACGATGTACGTAACGAGCAGCGGCAACCACAACGCGCTCTTGTACCAGTACGCGACCGCCACGAACATGGCGATCGTCGCTCCCATCTTGAGCGCTTCGCCGATCATCCAGCTCATGATCGTCTCCGCGCCGCTCTTCGCCCGCAGGCGCGCGGCGAACAGAGCGCTCGGCACCCAGCAGATCGCTCCCCCCAGAAATGCGGACAGCGCAGCATCGCCCGGCGGCTTGTAGAACAGCCACCACAACAGCGTCGCACCCAGGGACAAAACCATTTGCGCTGCCACGACCTTAAACGGCGTGACACGCGATGGACGACTCACCTCGGGCCCAAACAGCTTCTGTGCCTGATCCCGCGTGAGCGGAACGATATTATTTTCTTGCGCTTCGGCATCCCACGAGTCGCTCGACGAACTGCGCGGCTGATTTCCGGAGGCGTTTTCATCGCCGGTTGCGTGAGCGTCCGGCGCTCGATTTTCCTCTCGCACCGTCTTCCAACCTTCAACCAAAAGTCCGGGAAAATCACCCTGCGCTTTCGCTGCGCTTTCGAGGTGGCCTAGCTGATAAATCCGGGCGATTGTAAGCGATTGTTGTCACGGATTCAATAGTTTAGGCGCGTCAAAAACCAAGCAGACGAACCTTAAAAAACGGTCTCAAAAGCGAGACTTTCCTTGCAATTGCAAGGAGATTTTCATTCGATGGAGGAGCCTGCGCCGAGCATCAAACGAGCGCCCAGCCGATGACGATTGCCACGATCCAGAACGGGATCGACACCATGTGAAATGGCATCCACATGCCTTTTTCACCCGACAAGCGCACGGCGATGAGATTCGCGAGCGAACCGATTGCGATACCGAATCCACCGACGCTCACGCCAAATGCGAGCGCGCGCCAGTCCTTCGAGAACTCCGCGAGCACGATGGCCGCCGGCACGTTGCTGATGGCCTGCGACAGCACCGCGCCCGCCGCATACGCTCGCATCGGCGTATCGATGCCTATATGGCCGATGCCTGCGTGAATCGACGGCAAGGCGGCCGCGCTGCGCAGCACGATGAACATCATCACGAAGATGAGGAGCAGCAGCCAGTCGATCTTCAACACGACTTCACGTCGCCACAACAGGAAGACGGCCGCCAGAACGGCCAGCGCCGGGCCGGCGTGATGCGCATCGGCGAGCGCGACGAACGCCGCAAACGCGAGCACGCTGACACCGCACAGCACGCGATCGACGCGATGTTCCTCGACATCGCCGGAAAGATCCAGCGGCTCCGCGCGGAACATCGCGAACGTGACGATGCCGAGCAGCGCCATCAACGCGGCGCACAGCGGCAGCATCGCCCAGACGAACGCCGGGAAGCCGACGCCGCTCGTCTGCCACAGGAAAAGGTTCTGGGGATTGCCGAGCGGCGTGAGAATCGAGCCTGCGTTGACCGACAGCGCAATGACGATGACGAGCCGTTTGATCGGCAGCGGCGCGAGCTTGTGCAACGACAAGGCGAGCGGCACGACGGCGAAGAGCGCAACGTCGTTGGTCAGCACCGTGGACAGGCCCGCGGCGAGCGCCACGAGCAGCAGCGCCAATGTACGCTCGCCATGAATGTGATGCACGAGGCGATGCGCGGCCCACATCAGGAATCCTGATAATTCGATGGCTTTGGTCAGCACCAGCAGGCCCGCGAGTGTAAGCACCGTCTGCCAGTCGACGAGACCCGGCAGGGACATCCACGGACGTGGGTGGGCGAGCTGCAACACGACGAGCGCGAATACCAAAATGGCGAGAACCGGCTCTTTCGAGACGGCCCGCCAGATGCGCGCAAGAAAGTCGGAACGTGTACGGTTGACGTCGAATTCGGACAAGATGTGCGCGGGTCAGGCTGTGGGAGTCGTCGCTTCGATGCTGCCGCGCAGCTTCGTCAGAATGCCTTCGAGCGAGTCGAGCGTGCCGAAATCGATCGTGACTTTTCCGCGCCCTCTTCCGCCCAGCTTGATCTTCACGTTGGCCGATAGCAGATCCGACAACTCTTCTTCGAGCCGACGCGTATCACGTCCGCCGTCGTTTGCGGCGCGTGCTTTTGTCGCAGGCGCTTCCTTGGTCGTCGCCGCGACGAGGCGCTCCGTTTCACGCACCGACAAGCGGCGATTGACGACGTGATTGGCAAGTTGAATCTGCGTCGCTGCGTCGACGGCGAGCAGCGCGCGCGCGTGACCCATGTCGAGGTCGCCGGCGAGGAGCATCGTCTGAACGGGCGTCGCCAGGTTCAAAAGACGCAACAGATTAGAGACGGCGCTGCGCGAGCGGCCGACCGACTCGGCAGCCTGTTCGTGCGTGAAGCTGAACTCATCGAGCAGGCGCTGGATGCCCTGCGCCTCTTCCAGCGGATTCAAATCCTCGCGCTGGATGTTTTCGATCAGCGCCATCGCTGCGGCAGCCTGATCTGGCACGTTTTTTACGAGAACGGGGACTTCATCGAGCCCCGCCAGGCGCGCGGCGCGAAAACGCCGCTCGCCCGCGATGATTTCATAGTGATCGTCGCCGACGGAGCGCACGAGGATCGGTTGCATCAGCCCTTGCGCGCGGATACTCGCCGCGAGCTCCTGAAGCGCGCCCTCGTCCATGCGCGTGCGCGGCTGATACTTCCCGGCCTGCAGCTTGTCGAGCGGCAACACCGACGGCGTGCCTTCACCGCGCACGGCTTCCGTAATGTCGACGCTGCCGCCGAGCAATGCATCCAGGCCTCGGCCCAAACCCTTCTTTTTCATCACAGCGCTCATTTCGGTTCCTCCATCGGCGTGACTGCCGCATCGAATGGGTTTGCTTAGTTGAGGTCGAGCGCACGCACGCGCTCGATCATTTCCGTGCCGAACTGGATATACGCCTGCGCGCCGCGCGACGATTTGTCGAACACGACACCCGGCAGCCCGTAGCTCGGCGCCTCGGCAAGACGGACATTGCGCGGGATCACGACGTCGAACAGCTTGCTGCCGAAATGCTCTTTCAATTGATCCGACACTTGTTGTTGCAGCGTGATCCGGGGATCGAACATCACGCGCAGCAAGCCGATGACCTTCAGGTCGCGGTTCAGATTGGCGTGAACCTGCTTGATCGTGTTCACGAGGTCGGACAGCCCTTCCAGCGCGAAGTATTCGCACTGCATCGGAATCACGACGCCGTGCGCCGCGCACAACGCGTTGAGCGTCAGCAGCGAAAGCGCCGGGGGGCAATCGATCAGCACGAAGTCATAGTCATCGACTACTTCTTCGATCGCGACGCGAAGAATGCGCTCGCGGTTTTCCATGTCCACGAGTTCGACTTCCGCGCCAGCGAGTTCGCGATTGGCCGGCAGCACGTCGTAACCAACGGCCTCCGGACGGGTACGCGCTTCGCGCAGCGTGACGCCATCGACGAGCACTTCGTAAACCGTGTTCTCGCACGCGGCCTTGTCGATGCCGCTACCCATGGTCGCGTTGCCCTGCGGGTCCAGGTCGATCAGCAACACGCGCTGACCCAGCCCCGCGAGGCTCGCCGCGAGATTGACCGCTGTCGTGGTCTTTCCAACGCCGCCCTTCTGATTTGCGACGCAGAAGATTTTTGCCATCGTTTAGTGTCCTCGTTTCTTCGCTGTCAGAAGATCAGCGTGCCTGGAATGGCGGATGAAAACCTTCAACGAACCGTCATACCGGCTCGACGGCAATCTCGACGAGATGCCGTTCGGCGTCGAGCATCGGCACATTCAAGCGCTCGATGCCGAGCACCGTGGCGCCCGCCGGCACTCGCGCGGCTTCGGCATCTGGCTTCACCCCTTTCATCGCCAGAATCCGCCCGTTGTCCGCAACCAGATGACGCGAAAGTGTAACGAAATCGGAGAGCTCTGCGAATGCGCGCGACACGATTACATCGAATTTTTCCGGTACTTCGATGCCTGGACGTAAACTTTCGACGCGCCCGGTTACGACAGACAGATTGTTCAGACCTAACTGGGCCTTCGCCTGCGACTGAAAAGCTGTTTTCTTGTGGACGATGTCGTTCAACGTCACACGCACATCTGGCTGCGCGATCGCCAGCACGACGCCGGGCAAACCGCCGCCCGAACCGACGTCCAGCAGAGTCGACGGATTTCGCGCGGATACAGCCGGGACGATCGCGAGCGAATCCAGAATGTGCTGGATCAGCATCTGCTGCGGGTCGCGGATTGCCGTCAAGTTATAGACGGAGTTCCACTTGGCGAGCAGCGCGACATAATCGAGTAGTTTCTGGCTTTGCGAAGACGACAGCGCGAGGCCGAGCGCGGCGACGCCCTTTTCGAGCGTCGTCGGCAGAGTTTGGTTGCGCTCCGTCATTGAACCGCCGTCGTATTACCGCTTGCCGAATCGTCGCTAGGCGAGTTGCGGCCGCGACGTCCCGCGCCGCGCTTCAGATGCACCATCAGCAGCGAGATCGCGGCCGGCGTAATGCCCGAGATTCGCGATGCCTGACCGATGGTCTCAGGCCGGTGCTGAATCAGTTTCTGGCGAGCTTCAAACGACAGGCCGCGGACTTCGTTGTAGTCGAGACCTTCGGGCAGGCGCGTATTTTCCTGCGCGCCGTTTCGCACGATCTCGTCCGCTTGCCTGTCGATGTAACCTTGATACTTCACGCCGATTTCGATTTGCTCCTTGATCTGGCTGAGAAGAACCGAATCCTCCGCTAACGGCGCGTCCGGGCCACACGCCCCGTCGCGCAGCGCGCAGATGCCGTCGTACGAAACACCCGGCCGGCGCAGCAGATCCGCCAAGCTGTACTCATGGTCGATCGGCTTGCCGAGCAACGCGGTCGCCTCTTCGGCCGGCAGCGTCTTCGGGTTGACCCATGTCGAGCGAAGACGCTGTGTTTCACGTGAAACAGCGTCGCGCTTGCGGCTGAACGCGTCCCAGCGAATATCGTCGATGACACCAAACTCGCGGCCAATTTCCGTGAGACGCATATCCGCGTTGTCCTCGCGGAGCGACAGACGGTACTCCGCGCGGCTCGTGAACATGCGGTACGGCTCAGATACGCCCCGCGTCACGAGATCGTCTACGAGCACGCCCAGATACGCCTGATCTCGACGCGGCGACCACGCCTCTTTACCTTGGACTTGGAGTCCGGCGTTGACTCCCGCAAGCAAGCCTTGCGCAGCTGCCTCTTCGTAGCCGGTCGTACCGTTGATCTGTCCGGCGAAGAACAAGCCGTTGATCGCCTTCGTTTCCAACGACGCCTTCAGCGCCCGCGGATCGAAGTAGTCGTATTCGATCGCATAGCCAGGACGAAGGATGTGCGCGTGCTCCAGGCCCCGCATCGAGCGCACGAGCTCGAGTTGCACGTCGAACGGCAGACTCGTGGAGATGCCGTTGGGATAGAACTCGTTCGTGGTCAGTCCTTCCGGCTCCAAGAAGATCTGGTGCGCGTCTTTCGAAGCGAAGCGGTGGATCTTGTCCTCGATCGACGGGCAATAGCGCGGTCCGACGCCTTCAATAACGCCCGTATACATCGGCGATCGATCGAGTCCGGAGCGGATGATGTCATGCGTCCGCGCATTCGTGTGCGTGACCCAGCACGGCATTTGACGCGGATGCTGCTCTACTCGACCCAGAAACGAAAATACCGGGATCGGATCGAGGTCGCCCGGTTGCTCTTCGAGTTGCGAAAAATCTATCGTGCGGCCATCGATGCGCGGCGGCGTGCCCGTTTTGAGACGGCCCTGAGGCAGCTTCAATTCCTTCAGACGCGCGGAAAGCGACACCGCAGCGGGATCGCCCGCGCGACCGCCGACATAGTTATTCAAACCAACGTGGATCTTCCCATCGAGGAACGTCCCTGCGGTCAGCACGACGGCGCGCGCGCGGAAACGCAGACCCACCTGCGTCACAGCACCGACGACGCGATCGCCCTCGACCATCAAATCATCGACCGCTTGCTGGAACAGCCAGAGATTCGGTTGATTTTCCAGCCGATGGCGGATCGCCTGCTTGTACAGAAGGCGATCAGCTTGGGCGCGCGTCGCCCGCACCGCCGGCCCCTTCGACGAATTGAGAATGCGGAACTGAATGCCGGACTCGTCCGTCGCCGCAGCCATGGCGCCACCGAGCGCGTCGACCTCCTTGACGAGATGGCCTTTGCCAATCCCGCCGATGGACGGATTACAGCTCATCTGACCGAGCGTCTCGATGTTATGGGTCAAAAGCAGCGTTTTGCAGCCCATGCGCGCGGAGGCGAGCGCCGCCTCAGTGCCCGCGTGACCGCCTCCGACGACGATCACATCAAATTCTGTGGGATAAAGCATTGGGATATCGTGTGCGAACGACACGAACCTGAAGAGAGAATAGCTTTGAATTATAACGGTTTCTTCCCGCCCTCGAATTCGCTCAAACGGCCAGCGATGAAAAAAATGGCGTGTTTCACGTGAAACACGCCATCGGTGGGCACCGCCATTGTGGCGTCTAAGCCACTTTTTTCGTCAGGCCGAGATAAGTCTCGATAACTTGGGGATTGTGTTGAAGCGCATCGGCGTTCCCTTCGAGGGCAAACTCACCCGTCTCGAGAACATAGCCGTAGTCGGAGATTTGCAGCGCGGCGCGTGCATTTTGTTCAATCAGCAGCGTGGCAACGCCCGTCTGACGCAGAGCGCTGATGATATGGAAAATCTCCTTGACGATCAGCGGCGCCAGCCCGAGGCTCGGCTCGTCGAGCATGAGAAGTTGCGGCTTACCCATCAGCGCGCGGCCCACCGCCAGCATCTGTCTCTCTCCACCCGACAAGGTTCCGGCCGCTTGCTTCCGCCGTTCCTTCAGTCGCGGGAAAAGCTGAAATACATGATCGAGCTGATCAAGGTAATTCCGTTCGCCTGCCTTTTTACGCCGATAAGCGCCGAGCACGAGGTTGTCCTCTACCGCCATCGTCGCGAATAGCTCGCGTTTTTCCGGCACCAGGCACATTCCACGAGCGACACGACGCTCAATCGGTAACGCAGAGATATCTTCTCCAAGATATCGCACAACACCCTTCGAATGCCCCGTCTGCGGCAGCGCGCCCATGATCGCGTTAAGCAGCGTCGACTTTCCCGCGCCGTTCGGCCCGATGACGGAAACGATCTGCCCCGCGCCGACGGTGAGCTTGCCGTCGTGCAACGCCTCGACCTTGCCGTAGCGTACCGACAAGCCGTCCACTTGAAGAATCGGATCTGCCATCACTCCACCCCACCCAAATATGCTTCGAGCACCGCAGGATCCTTCTGGACTTCTGTCGGCAATCCTTCGGCGATCTTGGTGCCGAACTCCATCACCACAAGCCGATCCGTCAGATTCATCACGAAGTCCATGTCGTGTTCGACCAGAAGAATGCTCATCCCTTCGGCGCGAAGTTTTCGCAGCAAGTCAGCCAGTTGTAGCTTTTCCTGATACCGCAAGCCAGCGGCAGGTTCGTCCAAGAGCAACAGAGTCGGATCGCAGCACAGCGCGCGGGCGATTTCCAGAATCCGCTGCTGACCCAGCGCGAGACTCCCCGCTTCGCTATAAATATGCTTCTCCAGCCCGACGCGCTTGATCTGCTTCGCGGCCTCCGCCATCAGCCGCGCTTCCTCCGCCGCATTCAGACGGACGACGCTGCGCCAGACGCCCGTATTGCCACGCAGATGCGCTCCGATCGCGACGTTCTCCAGAACCGTCATCCCCGGCAGCATCTTGACGTGTTGAAACGTACGCCCGATGCCACGTTTGACGATCTCGCGCGAAGTCAGCTTCTCGATGCGTTCGCCGTGAAAACTGATCGCGCCGCTCGTCGCTTGAAGCACGCCTGTGACGAGATTGAACGTCGTGGATTTGCCTGCGCCGTTTGGTCCGATCAGACCGATGATCTCGCCGGCCTTCACCTCGAAACTGACATCATTCACCGCGACGAGCCCACCGAACTGCTTGCGCGCCTTGTCGACAACCAGCAAGCGCTCGCCCGCCGTCGGTTTGCTGCGCTGCGGCAGGGCGTCGCCGTGATCTGGAACGTGAGCGCGAGGACCACGAGGAAAGACGCGCGCGACGAACGGCCATACGCCCTGTCTCGCGTATTGCAACAGCAGAACCATCACGACGCCGAAAACGATGATCTCAAAATTGCCGTTGGCGCCGATCAGCTTGGGCAGAAGCGTCTGCAGATAATCCTGCAGAACGGTGAGGATCGTCGCACCGAGAATCGCACCCCAGACGTGCGACACGCCGCCGACCACCGCCATGAACAGGAACTCGATGCCGTGATTCAGCCCGAACGGCGTCGGATTCACCGCGCGCTGCAAGTGCGCGTACAGGAAGCCGGAAACGGCCGCCAGAACTGCTGCATAGATGAAAATGACCACGCGCATCCACGCCGTATTGACGCCCATCGCCTCGGCCATCGTGCCGCCTCCGCGCAATGCGCGAATCGCGCGGCCTGGCCGACTATTAAGCAGATTCTGAACAGATATCACCGCGAGCAGCACGACGACCCAGATCAGGTAGTAGATGCTGCGCCCCGATTCGAGCTGCCAGCCGAACACGTTGAGCACCGGAATCCCATTGATGCCGTCGTACTTGCCGAGCAGTTCCATGTTGCCGAACAGATAGAACAGCGAGAGGCCCCACGCGATCGTCCCGAGCGGCAGAAAGTGCCCGGACAGACGCATGGTGATAAGACCGAGCAGCAGCGCGATAAATGCCGTCAGCACGACGCCTGCGATGAGCGCGAGCCACGGCGAGACGCCATAGCGCGTCGTCAGGAAGGCCGTCGCGTATGCGCCCACGCCGACAAACGCAGCCTGGCCGAAGCTCGTCATCCCGCCGATGCCCGTCAGCAGAACGAGGCCGATCGCGACGATCGAATAGAGGCCGATGTAGTTCAGCAGCGTGATCCAGTACTCGGGCACGGCGACCGGCCCGGGCAGAATCGGCAACGCGAAAACGATCAGCAGAAAGATCCAGAAAGAACGGAATTTCATCGGCTCACTCCTCGTCCTCATCCGAATGCGGGCTCGCCAGGCTTCGCCACAGCAGCACCGGAATAATCAGCGTAAAGACGATCACCTCCTTGTACGCGCTCGCCCAGAACGACGAATACGATTCGAGCAGACCCACGAGCAGCGACCCCGCCGCCGCGAGCGGATAGCTCACCAGACCGCCGACGATCGCGCCCACGAAACCCTTCAGGCCGATCAGAAAGCCCGAGTCGTAGTAGATCGTCGTGATGGGCGCGACGAGCACGCCGCAGAGCGCGCCGAGCCCGGTCGCGAGCGTGAACGCGAGGCGCCCCGCCTGTGTCGTGCCGATGCCCACGAGCCGCGCGCCCAGACGATTCACCGACGTCGCGCGCAACGCCTTGCCGGAAATCGAGCGATCGAAGTAGAAGTACAGCGCGACGATCAACACGACAGCCGTCCCCACGACCCACAGGCTTTGCCCGGAGATCGATACGCTGCCGAGATTGAAGTTGGCGTCGGAGAATGCCGTCGTGCGCGATCCTTCGGCGCCGAACATCACGAGCCCGAGGCCGACCATCGCGAAGTGCACGGCGACCGCGACGATCAGCAGCAACAGCGTGCTCGCCTCCGCGATCGGCTCATAGGCGAGGCGATAGACGAACGGCCCCATCGGCACGACGATGAGAAGCGTCAGCGCGATCTGGGCCAACATCGGCAAAGGCTGCGCAAAAGCGGCTTGCGTAATGCCCCAAACCGCAACGGGAAACAGCAGATACTTGCCGGCCAGGACGGTGAGCAAGCGTCCGATCTGGTGATATCGCGAAGGATGCCGAACGATGCCAGCGAGTTCGGCGATAAAGCAGCCGACGCCCATCGCGATGAGCAAATAGCAGGTGGCGGGCAGCTTCTGCGTCTGCAGCGCGGCCAGCGTGAGCGCGCCATACGCGACGAACTCGCCCTGCGGAATGAAAATGACGCGTGTCACGGAGAACACGAGCACCAGCGCGAGCGCGAGCAACGCGTAGATCGCGCCCGTGGTGATCCCGTCCTGCGCGAGGATCGCCGCAATCGATAAGTCCATACTTCCTCTTTGGAGCTTCTTGTGAAACATGGTCAAGCGGCGCGCCGTTGCCGGTGCGCCGCTTGTTCTACGAGATCATCTCGAATTTAAGAAACAGGAACGCGCGGGTAAGGCGCGTTCCACGACATCAGTCGTTCAGCAGCTTCCACTTGCCGTCGACGATCTGCACCATCACGCGCGCGCGATTGTCGAAGCCGTTGTGATCGGTCGGCGTCATGTTCATGATGCCGTGCGACACCGGCAGATCCTTGAGGTTTTCGAGCGCCGCGCGCAGCGCTTCGCGGAACTCCGGCGTGCCCGGCTGGCCCTTCTTCAGCGCTTCGGGAATCGCGCGCTGAAGCATCTGCCCGGCGTCCCAAGCGTGGCCGCCGAACGTCGACAGCGAACCCGCGCCGTAAGCCTTCTCGTACGCGTCCTTGTACGCCGCCGACGACTTCTTCACCGGATTGCTCTCCGGCAATTGCTCGGTGACGAGCACCGGACCGGCGGGCAGGATCTCGCCCTCGCAATCCTTGCCGCACACGCGCAGGAAGTCGTTGTTGGCGACGCCGTGCGTCTGATAGACCTTGCCCTTGTAGCCGCGCTCCTTCAGCGCCTTCGCCGGCAGCGCGGACGGCGTGCCCGCACCCGCGATCAGCACCGCGTCGGGATTCGCGCCCATCGTCTTCAGCACCTGGCCGGTCACGGACGTGTCCGTGCGGTTGAAGCGCTCGTTCGTGACGATCTTCAGCTTGTGCGCCGTGGCCGCCGTGTTGAACACGTTGTACCAGCCGTCGCCGTAGGCATCGGCGAAGCCGATGAAGCCCACGGTCTTCACGCCGTGCTTCTCCATGTAGCTCGCGATTGCATCGGCCATGAGCGCGTCGTTCTGCGGCGTCTTGAAGACCCACGCTTTCTTCGCGTCCATCGGCGAGATGATCGCGGCCGAGGCGGCCATCGAGATCATCGGCGTCTTGCCCGCGGCGGCCGGGTCGATCATCGCGAGCGAGTTTGGCGTCACGGTCGAGCCGACGATCGCATCGACGTGATCTTCGTCGATCAGCTTGCGCGTGTTCTGCACGGCTCGGCTCGTGTCGGAACCGTCGTCGAGCACGATCCATTCGACCGACTTCCCGCCGATTTCCTTGGGCAACAGCGCGACGGTATTTTTCTCGGGAATCCCGAGCGATGCCGCCGGTCCGGTCGCCGAGAGCGTCACGCCGATCTTCACTTGCGCGAGCGCCGCGCCCGCGCCCGCGAACACGCTGCCCGCGATGGCGAGCGCGATGCCGGTCTTGATCCATGCCTTCTTCGTTTTCATTGCTTGTCTCCAAACGCGCACACTGGCGGTGCGTTGCTGCGAGTTGTTATCGATGCGACTTTCGAGGCCAATCAAAGAGCCGCCCCAATCTATTTACCGCGATACTGCGTGCCAAGGCTCGTTTTCCCTGACCGTTGCGCCCTCTTCTTCGTCGGGGCTTTCGTTGCACAACGCAGAAAAAAGGCGCGTTCGAAACGACGCGCCTTTTTTTCTCGAATCAGTTCACATGCGATTGCGTCAGTTGCCCGAGAGCTTCCACTTGCCGCCTACGATCTCCACCATCACGCGGGCGCGCTGGTCCAGTCCGGAGTGATCGTTGCGGCTCATGTTGAAGATGCCGTGCGATGCAGGCAGATTCTTCGTCTCTTCGATGGCCGCGCGCAGCGCTTCGCGGAACGCCGGCGTGCCGGGCTGGCCCTTCTTCAGCGCAATGGGAATCGCGCGCTGCAGAATGAGGCCCGCGTCCCACGCGTGACCGCCGAAGGTCGACACCGAACCCGCGCCGTAGGCGCCTTCATACGCTTTCTTGTACGTGAGCGCGGCCTGCTTCACGGGATTGCTGTCGGGCAACTGCTCCGCGACGAGCAGCGGTCCGGCGGGCAGGAACGTGCCTTCGCAATCCTTGCCGCACACGCGCAGGAAGTCGTTATTGGCGACGCCGTGCGTCTGATAGATCTTGCCCTTGTAGCCGCGCTCCTTGAGCGTCTTCTGCGGCAGCGCGGCCGGCGTGCCCGCGCCCGCGATCAGCACCGCGTCCGCGTTCTGCGACATCGTCTTGAGCACCTGGCCCGTCACCGATGCGTCGTTGCGCGCGAAGCGCTCGTTCGCGACGATCTTCAGCTTCGCGAGATCGGCCGCTTTCGAGAATTCCTTGAACCAGCTCTCGCCGTAGGCATCGGAGAAGCCGATGAACGCGACCGTCTTCACGCCATGATTCGACATGTGCTGGGCGATCGCGGTGGCCATCAGAATGTCGTTCTGCGGCGTCTTGAAGACCCACGCCTTTTTCGCGTCCATCGGTTCGACGATGCTCGCGGCTGCGGCCATCGAGATCATCGGCGTGTGCGTTTCAGCGGCGATGTCGGTCATCGCGAGCGAGTTCGGAACGACGGTCGAGCCGACGAGCGCATCGACATGATCTTCGCTCGTCAGCTTGCGCGCGTTTTTCACAGCCTGCGTGGAATCGGTGGCGTCGTCGAGAACGATGTATTCCACCTTCTGCCCGGCGACCTCCTTCGGAAGCAACGAAACGGTGTTCTTCTCGGGAATGCCAAGCGACGCCGCCGGGCCCGTTGCCGAAACCGTCACGCCGATTTTCACGTCCGCCAAAACCTGATTGCTGATTACCGCCGATAATGCCGCGACGGCCATTGCGACCGCCTTTCCGCGTAATGCCAACTTCATTGATTTGCGCCCCGTAAATCGTGCTTATGCGTAAAGAATCGCCTGCGGATATGTCCGTGATTCGCGCCGCTTCGAATCGCCGACCGACGGGTCGGGAAATGCAGTTTAGCGGACGAAAGCGCCGGGCAGCAAGCGTTTTGAAGGGTCTTCCCGGGCTTCGAACGTTGTTTTTTCAGCGCTTTTCCGACGACGCCGCACGCATCCCTAAACCCTCGGGAAAACCCCGCCTTAAATCCGTCGAGGGATTAATTCGTATTATCGACGGGCAAATAAAAAAGCGCTGTTGGACTCATCCAACAGCGCTTTTCGGTCGGGCACTTCGTGCCTCATGTCTCCTCGTTCTCCACCTCAAAAATCTGGGTGCAACAGAACTAGGACGCATGTTAAAGAACGCAACAGTGCCCGGCAACCTAGCATTTACCCTAGTGGTGCACAAAAGCACCTCAACGGGGCGTATTTCTTGCAATACAGCGCGCTTCTCGCGAAGCCCCAATTAATTCGCAATTCAAAGTAAATCGCTTCAGCCTTGCAGCGGCCGAACCCGCGCAACGATCTCCCCGACAATTCCGCGACGGAACGCCAGCACGCACGCGATGAAGATGACGCCCGTCACGATCGTCACCGATTCGCCCAGCGAGTTGAACCACGTTACGCCCGTGAGCCGCGCGATGCCGCTGCCGATATCGCCGAGCCGGTCTTCCAGCGCGACGATGATCGCCGCGCCGAGCAGCGGGCCGAACATCGTGCTCATGCCGCCGACGAGGGTCATCAGCACGACGAGGCCGGACATCGTCCAGTGCGCGTCGCCCAGGGTTTCGAAGCCGAGCACGAGCGTCTTCGTCGCGCCCGCGAAACCCGCGAGCCCCGCCGACAGCACGAACGCGAGCAGCTTGTAGCGCGACGTGTCGTAGCCGAGCGAAATAGCGCGCGGCTCGTTCTCCTTGATCGCGATCAGCACTTGCCCGAACGGCGAATGCACGATGCGCACGATCAGCGCGAACGCGAGCAGCATCACCACGAGCACGACGTAATACAGCGTGATGTCGTTGCCGAGATCGATCGCGTTGAACAGCTTGCCGCGCGGCACGCCTTGCAGACCGTCTTCGCCATGCGTGAACGGCGCCTGGAGGAAGACGAAGTACACCATCTGCGCGAGCGCGAGCGTGACCATCGCGAAGTAGATGCCCTGGCGCCGAATCGCGATCAGGCCGGCGACGAGACCGAGCAGCGTCGCCGCCGCCGTGCCCGCGAGCACGCCGAGCTCCGGCGTGAAGTTGAGCGTCTGGATCGCGTAGCCGGCCACGTAGCCCGCGGAAGAGAGGAACATCGCGTGTCCGAACGACAGCAGCCCCGTATAGCCGATCAGCAAATTGAACGCGGCCGCGAAGAGCGCGAAGCACAGCACTTTCATCATGAACAGCGGATACACGCCGACGAACGGCGCCACGATCAGGCCGATCAGCAACAGGCCGTAGAGCGCTTTTCTCTGCATCATTTTTCCTTGCCGAAGAATCCTGCCGGGCGAATCATCAACACGATCGCCATGATGACGAAGACGACCGTCGCGGACGCTTCCGGATAGAACACGCGCGTCAAGCCTTCGATCACGCCGAGCAAGAGACCCGTGAGGATCGAGCCCATGATCGAACCCATGCCGCCGATCACGACCACCGCGAACACCGTGATGATCATCGACTGGCCCATCAGCGGCGACACCTGAATCACCGGCGCCGCAAGCACGCCCGCGAACGCCGCGAGCGCGACGCCGAAGCCGTAGGTGAGCGTGATCATCATCGGCACGTTGACGCCGAACGCCTCGACGAGCTTCGGATTCTCCGTGCCCGCGCGCAAATAAGCGCCGACGCGCGTCTTCTCGATCACGAACCACGTCGCGAAACACACGACGAGCGACGCCACGACCACCCACGCGCGATAGTTCGGCAGGAACATGAAGCCGAGATTGGTCGCGCCTTGCAGCAGCGACGGCACGTCGTAAGGCTGCCCCGACGAACCGTAGATCGAGCGAAACACGCCTTCGATCACGAGCGTGAGGCCGAACGTGAGCAGCAGCCCGTAGAGATGATCGAGCTTGTAGAGCCAGCGCAGCATCGATCGCTCGACGAAAACGCCGAACAGCCCGACGATGACGGGCGCGAGCACGAGCATCGCCCAGTACGGGACGTTGAAGTAGGAAGCGCCCATCCATGCGAGCATCGCGCCCAGCATGAAGAGCGCGCCGTGCGCGAAGTTGATGACGTTGAGCAAGCCGAAGATCACCGCGAGCCCGAGGCTCAGGATCGCGTAGAACGAGCCGTTCACCAGCCCGAGCAGCAGCTGGCTCATCATCGCGGCGAGTGGAATGCCGAAAATTTCCATTGAACCTGCCGTCAGAAACGTGTTGACGCGGTTGCGGCGGCCGAGCGGCCCTCTTGGCCGCCCGCCTCGCGAACGCGCTGAATCACCGCCGAACGCTTACTTCCAGAGCTTGCAGCGCGACTCCGCCTTCGTGCCGAACGCCTGATCGCCCGGAATCGTCGCGGTGATCTTGTAGTAGTCCCACGGCTCCTTCGATTCCGACGGCTTCTTCACTTCCATCAGATACATGTCGTGGATCATCGAACCGTCTTCGCGGATGTAGCCCTTCGCGTAGAAGTCGTCGATCTTCGTCTTCTTGAGCTGCGCCATGATCTTGTCGCCGTCGGTCGTGCCCGCCGCCTTCACCGCGTTCAGGTAGGCCATCACGGCGGAATAGTCCGCTGCCTGCAGGCTCGACGGCATCTTCTTCATCTTGCCGAAGTAGCGCTGCGCCCATTTGCGCGTGTTCTCATCCTTGTTCCAGTACCAGCTGTCCGTCAGGACGAGACCCTGCGTCGTTTCGAGCCCGAGGCTGTGGATATCGTTGATGAAGATGAGCAGCGCGGCGATCTTCATCGACTTGGTGATGCCGAATTCCTTCGCGGCCTTGATCGAGTTGATCGTGTCGCCGCCCGCGTTCGCGAGGCCGAGCACCTGCGCCTTCGATCCCTGCGCCTGCAGCAGGAACGACGAGAAGTCCGACGCCGACAGCGGATGACGCACTTCGCCGAGCACCTGGCCGCCGTTCGCCTTCACGACGTCGGCCGTATTCTTTTCGAGCGCCTTGCCGAACGCATAGTCGGCGGTGAGGAAGTACCACGTCTTGCCGCCCTGCTTCGTCACCGCGGAACCGGTGCCTTTCGCGAGCGCCATCGTGTCGTACGCGTAGTGCACCGTGTACGGCGAGCATTGCTCGTTGGTCAGGTTGTCCGCGCCCGCGCCGATGTTGATGTACGGCGTCTTCTTCTCCGCCGCGACTTGCGCGGTCGAGAGCGCCGTCGCCGAATTCGTGCCGCCGATGATCGCGTTCACGCCGTCGCGGTCGATCCATTCACGCGCGCGCGATGCCGCGATATCCGCCTTGTTCTGGTGATCCGCATAGACGAGTTCGATCGGCTTGCCGTTCACCTTGCCGCCGAAGTCCGCGATCGCCATGCGAATGGCTTCGAGGCCGCCCTGGCCGTCGATGTCCGCGTAGAGGCCCGACATGTCGGTGACGAAACCGATCTTCACGGTGTTGCCGTCGGCGGCGTTGGCGCTCGTGCTCATCACCGCCACACTCGCCGCCGCAGCCGCAAAGCACAGAGTAGAGAGGCGCGCGAGGGTCTTCTTTTTCATTCCAGTCTCCATGAGTTTTGATTTGTTGCGGTGTTACTGGTGTTGCCCTTCTTTCCGGCGTGCCGCGTTCGGGATCGATTACACCCCGAGCAATTCGTGCAGCACCGGCATCTTCGCTTCGAGTTCCCCCGCGCCGAAATGCTCGACGATGTTTCCGTGCTCCATCACGTAAAAGCGGTCCGCGAGCGGCGCCGCGAAACGAAAATTCTGTTCGACCATGACGATCGTGTAGCCGCGCGACTTCAGCATGAGGATCATGCGCGCGAGTGTCTGCACGATGACCGGCGCGAGACCTTCCGAGATTTCATCGAGCAGAAGCAGATTCGCGCCCGTGCGCAGAATGCGCGCGACGGCCAGCATCTGCTGCTCGCCGCCCGAAAGACGCGTGCCCTGGCTCGCGCGGCGCTCTTTCAGGTTCGGGAACATCGAATAGATCTCGTCGAGCGACATCGCGTCCTTCTGCTTGCCGATGAGCGGCGGCAACAGCAGGTTTTCCTCGCACGACAAGCTCGAAAAAATGCCGCGCTCCTCCGGACAATAGCCGACCCCGTAATGCGCGATCTTGTGTGTGGCGAGCCCGATGGTTTCGTGTCCCGCGACGCGAATCGAGCCCGTCCTGCGCCCGGTCAGGCCCATGATGGCGCGCAGCGTCGTCGTGCGGCCCGCGCCGTTGCGGCCGAGCAGCGTGACCACTTCGCCGCGGTTCACCTTGAGGTCCACGCCATGCAGAATGTGCGATTCCCCGTACCACGCCTGCAATCCCGAGATTTCCAGCGCGGGCACATTGCCCGCCGCGCCGTTCGCCTCGCGCGAGCGGCGCTCCTCCACGATCGTACTCATGCATGCGCTCCGGTGAGCGCCGCATCGGCGCTGCCCATGTAGGCTTCCATCACGAGCGGATTCTTCGACACTTCCGCGTAGCTGCCTTCGGCCAGCACTTCGCCGCGCTGAAGCACGGTGATGGTGTCGGAGATGCCCGCGATGACGTTCATGTTGTGCTCGACCATCAGGATGGTGCGGCCCGCCGATACTTTCTTGATGAGCGCCGTCACGCGGTCGACGTCTTCGTGGCCCATGCCTTGCGTCGGTTCGTCGAGGAGCATGAGTTCGGGCTCCATCGACAGCGTGGTCGCGATCTCCAGCGCGCGCTTGCGGCCGTACGAAAGCTCGACAGTTTTGGTATCGGCGAAATCGGTGAGGCCGACTTGCGTGAGCAGATCCATCGCGCGGTCGTTGAGCGCGTCGA
Organism: Caballeronia sp. ATUFL_F2_KS9A; assembly: GCF_023630765.1. Classification (NCBI taxonomy): domain Bacteria; kingdom Pseudomonadati; phylum Pseudomonadota; class Betaproteobacteria; order Burkholderiales; family Burkholderiaceae; genus Caballeronia; species Caballeronia sp. ATUFL_F2_KS9A. Next base: position 48,852 of record NZ_JALQEK010000022.1, read on the forward strand.
GAGAACGCTCGCTGCGCCAGAAATGAAACGACGTACCCAGTTGCCGCTGCAAGCCGATACGCACGTTCTGCAGCACGGTCAGATGCGGAAACACGGCGGAAATCTGAAACGAGCGGATGATGCCGCGCCGCGCGATATGCGCCGGCCGCTCGCGCGTGATGTCCGTGCCGTTGAAAACGATCTGGCCCGCAGTGGGTTCGAGGAACTTGGTGAGCAGGTTGAAGCAGGTTGTCTTGCCTGCGCCGTTCGGTCCGATCAGCGCATGGATCGAACCGCGGCGAACGCGCAGGTTCACGCCATTCACGGCCGTGAAGCCTTTGAATTCCTTCGTGAGTCCTCGCGTTTCAAGAATGGTGTCGCCGAGAATCATGTCCCCTTCCATGCGAAGTGAGACGCTGGGGCAAACTCTGTTCGCCTGCGCCTTATTTTTTCTTTCCGCGCGCACCCGAACGTTGTCTCCATTCCGGTACTGCTTCGCTTCGCGCGTCGCTGTTGCGGCCGCACAAAGTGTGCACGTGGCATGCCGAGCATCACTAATTCCGGGGCCATTGTCGCGCCAATGATGCAGCGCAATCATTGGGATTTGCACTTACTAACGATTTGCTTGGAGTCCCGCCGCATGCACGTTATGGGGGCATGGGGAATGCTTATGCAGGGCGCAAATAAGCGATGACTGATCGAGCGTCATGCGCGCGTCATGCATACGTCATTCATCACGTCACGCGAGCGCCGTCGCGATCACTTCCTGCGCTTCGATGCTGCGCCGGTCTTCGCGGATCATGTCGCTCGCGCGCTCGGCGATCATCAGCGTCGGCGAATTCGTATTGCCCGATGTGATCGTCGGCATCACCGATGCATCGACGACGCGCAGGCCGCGCACGCCGATCACGCGCAGGCGGCTGTCGACGACCGCCCCCGGATCGTTGTCCGTGCCCATGCGGCATGTGCCGACCGGATGAAAGATCGTCGTGCCGACCTTGCCCGCCGCTTCGACGAGTTCTTCCTGCGTCTGAAACTGAATGCCGGGCAAGATCTCTTCCGGCGCATAACGCGCGAGCGCGGGCGCGCCGGCGATGCGCCGCGTGAGGCGCAACGCATTCGCGGCGACTTCGCGGTCGCGGTCCGTCGACAGATAATTCGGCGCGATCAGCGGCGCCGCATGGGCATCGGGCGATTCGATATGCACGCTGCCGCGCGATGTCGGCCGCAGATTGCACACGGATGCCGTGAACGCATTGAACGCGTGCAGCGGTTCGCCGAAGCGTTCGAGCGACAAGGGCTGAACGTGATACTGCACGTCGGGGCGCTTGATCGATGCATCGTCGGGATTGGACTTCGCGAACGCGCCGAGCTGCGATGGCGCCATCGACATCGGGCCGCTACGCAACAGCGCGTATTGCATGCCGATGAAAAGCTTGCCCCACCAATGCGCGGACAACGTGTTCAACGTGCGCACGCCGTTGACCTTGTACGCCATGCGCAATTGCAAGTGGTCCTGCAGATTTTCGCCGACGCCGCGCAGACTCTTCACGACATCGATGCCGAGACGCTGCAGACGCGCGCCATTGCCGATGCCCGAGAGTTCGAGAATCTGCGGCGAATTCACCGCGCCCGCGCTGAGAATCACTTCGCATCGCGCGCGCGCGATGTAATCGACATCGCCGCCGCGATACTCCACGCCGACGCAGCGCGCGCCTTCGAACACGAGGCGTTGCGTGTGCGCGCCGGTGATCGTCGTGAGGTTCGGACGCTTCATCGCTTCACGGAGAAAGGCCTTCGCCGCATTCCAGCGAATGCCGCCGCGCTGATTCACTTCGAAATAACCGACGCCCGTGTTGTCGCCGCGATTGAAGTCATCGGTCGCGGGAATGCCGCTCTGCTGCGCGGCCTGCGCGAAGGTTTCGAGAATCTTCCACTTCAGACGCTGCTTCTCGACGCGCCATTCGCCGCCCGCGCCGTGCCATTGGTTGCCGCCGCCGTGATGATCCTCGCTGCGCTTGAAGATGGGCAGCACGGAATCCCACGACCAGTTCGGATCGCCGCTGACATGCGCCCAGTCGTCGTAGTCCTCGCGCTGGCCGCGCATGTAGATCATGCCGTTGATCGACGAGCATCCACCGAGCACGCGCCCGCGCGGATACGACAGCGCGCGTCCGTTCAGGCCCGGTTCGGCCTGCGTCTTGTAAAGCCAGTCCGTGCGCGGATTGCCGATGCAATACAGATAGCCGACCGGAATATGAATCCAGTGATAGTCGTCCTTGCCGCCCGCTTCGAGCAGCAGCACGTTCACGTCGGGATCTTCGGTTAGGCGATTCGCGAGCACGCAACCCGCCGTGCCCGCGCCGACCACGATGTAGTCGAATTCACCTTCCAGCTTGCGCGCGTTCTGTTTCATCGCTTGTCTCCGTGGCGCGCCGTCTTGTGCGGCGTCTTTGGCTTGCAGATCAACCGAGCGTACTGCGGGATGCGCTTGCGAATCCAATCAGATATGTTCAACTGGGATATAAGAAGCTTTAATATCAGCCGATGGACTACATTCTTCTGCGCGCCTTCATCACCGTTGCACGCGAAGGCAACCTCACGCGCGCGGCGGCGCAACTGCATCTGACGCAGCCGGCCGTCAGCCTGCAGATCAAGAATCTGCAGGAGATGCTGGGCGTCGTCCTGTTTTCGCGGACGTCGCACGGACTTTTGCTGACGCGCGATGGCGAAGCGCTCCTGCCGCACGCCGAACGCGCGCTCGCAGCCGCCGCCGACGTGCAGCGCGCCGCTGCTGCGCTGCGTCACGAAGTGAGCGGCACGCTGCGCATCGGCACGATTCTCGATCCCGAGTTTCTGCGGCTCGGCGGATTTTTGCGCCAGCTCGTGGAGACGCATCCGCGCATCGAGACGTCATTGCGGCACGGCATGTCGGGCTGGGTGCTGGAGCGCGTGAGGGCGCGTGATCTGGACGTCGGCTATTACATCGGCGATCCGGCCGTCGACGGCACGCGCGACGGCGAGCGCTTTCACGTCGTCAGGCTGACGCCATTTCTGTATCGCGTGCTTGCGCCGGCGGGCTGGCACAACCGCGTCAACAAGGGCAAGCGCAACTGGGCCGCGCTCGCCAAGCTGCCGTGGATCTGGACGCCGCAGGAATCCGCGCATAACCGGCTGTTGTCGCGCCTCTTCCGCGAGGCGGGCGCGATGCCGCTCGTCGTCGCGGAAGTGGATCAGGAGCCGTCGATGCTCGATCTCGTGAAATCGGGCGTCGGTCTGTCGCTCGCGCGCGATTCGATCGCGCTGGCGCAGGCGCACGCACACGCGCTGACGATCGTCGAAGGCGTCACGGTGCCGACGCAGTTGTCCTTCGTCGCGCTCGCGGAACGTCGCGATGAACCGGCGATCGCGGCGGCGCTGCGGTTGATCGACGCGCAATGGTCCGTCTGAGGGCAAATCCCGACTTCGCGGGCAAGGACTTTCAAGCGCGCTTCATCGATCGTCTGCTAGGCTGGGCGCTCGCTTTTTTACATCCAACCGTGTTCGAGGAGTCTTCATGGCACGCAACATCGAAATCAAGGCGCGCGCGCATCAGTTCGACGCACTGCGCGAACGCGCGGCCGCGCTCGCCCCCGATGCGCCGCTGGTTTTCCGCCAGCAAGACTTCTTCTACGACGTGCCGACCGGACGCCTCAAGCTGCGCCAGTTCGACGACGGCACGCCATCCGAGCTGATCTTTTATCAGCGCGACGACCGCGACGGCCCGAAAGTCTCGTATTACACGCGCAGCCCGGTGACGAATCCCGAGGCGATGCACGCGCTGCTCGCGCAGGCGCTGACGACGCGCGGCATTGTCTCGAAGGAACGGCATGTGTTTCTCGTCGGGCGCACGCGCATTCATCTGGACCGCGTGGACGGTCTCGGCGATTTCATCGAGCTGGAAGTGGTGCTCGGCCAGGACGACGACGAAGCCGGCGGCGAAGAAGAAGCTCACGCGATGTTCGCGCGTCTCGGCGTGGCGCAGACCGATCTCGTGCCGCTCGCTTACGTCGATTTGCTCAGTCCCGAGGCGTCGTCGTCGGCGAGATGAGAAAGCGGCAGCGGACCGTTGCGCTTGAACGTCGTCAGCACGATGTTCGAGCGCACGCTGTCGACGCCCGGCACGCGCATCAGCTTCTTCATGACGAAGCCTGAAAGCGCGTTCAGATCGGGCGCGACGATGCGCAGCAGGTAATCCGCATCGCCGACGGTCGCGTGACATTCGAGCACTTCGGGCAGCATTTCGATCTGCTGCTGAAACTGCTCGATGATCGAATCGCCGTGATGCTTCAGCTTCAAACTCGTGAACGCCGTCACGCCCAGGCCGAGCTTTTCGGGCCGCAACACCACCCGATATCCTTCGATCACGCCCGTCGCTTCGAGGCGCTGCAGGCGCCGCCCGATCTGCGACGGCGAAAGCGGCACCTGCTCGCCCAGTTGCTGATGCGTCGCGCGCCCGAAGCGTTGAAGCACGTCGAGCAGGGCGAGGTCGAAATGATCGAGTTCGAGCATGAGGCGGATATGCGCGGTAGCCGTGATGAATGCGACTTTATCGCATGCCAGCGGGTGCCCTCACAAACCCTTTGCGCAAAGGGGCCGTTTCGCGCGCGTTTTACGAATTCCTTGCAGCGGCAAACAAGGTAACGCCCATGTTACCAACCATGACACCGCGAAAGGCCGGATTTCATACGGAAAGACGCTAATTCGGGATAAACGCAAGCCTTAAAACAGCAAATAGAAAGCTCGATCGTCAGTTACCTTTCAGTCTCGACTACCATTCCTGAAGCGCTCGTAAGCTTCCCAGGCGGCGCGAGCCTCGTCGTCCAGTTGCTCGGGCGGCAGCCCGGATTGACGCTGTACAATCAGCAGCGCATAGGGCCTGGACAGCGCGCTCGCTTCCTTGCAGAGGCTGAGTTCGTCGCCGCTCGACGGGGAGCGGCCGCGCCAGTAGTTGATCGCGGCTTCGAGTTCGTGGATCGGGATGACAGCCATGTCCGGGCAGAAATACATTCGGTGTACGGCCGCTCGCGGCTTCAGAAAAACAGGTCGCGCACGCCGCATGAGATGTGAGTTTTGAACCGGCTCGAGCCCGCGCCGCACGCCGCGCATGTGACCATGCCGCCGACCGCCCCGCCCGCTAGAGCTCAACCCATTGTACTTGAGCGACTCCATGCGAATCCTTCTGATCGAAGACGACCGCCCCATCGCGCGCGGCATTCAAAGCAGCCTCGAACAATCCGGCTTCACGGTCGACATGGTGCACGACGGCATCTTCGCCGAACAGGCGCTCGCGCAGAACCGCCACGAGCTCGTCATTCTCGATCTCGGCCTGCCCGGCATCGACGGCATGACGCTGCTTTCGCGTTTCCGCCAGGGCAATCGTCACACGCCGGTGATCATCCTCACCGCGCGCGATGAACTGCACGACCGCGTGCAAGGCCTGAACAGCGGCGCCGACGACTACATGCTGAAGCCGTTCGAGCCGCAGGAACTCGAAGCGCGTATCCGCGCGGTGATGCGACGCAGCGGCCCGCACGGCGACGTGCCACGCCCCGAAGTGTCGCTCGGCGGCTTGCGCCTATCGGGCGTCGATCGCCGCATCTTCAACGACGAGCGTCCGCTCGAACTCTCGCCGCGCGAATTCGCCGTGCTCGAAATGCTGTTGCTGCGTCACGGCCGCGTCGTGAGCAAGGCGCAGTTGCAGGATCATCTGACGCACTTCGGCGGCGATCTCGGCGATACGGCCATCGAAGTGTATGTGCATCGCGTGCGCAAGAAACTCGAGAACACGCGCGTGGAAATCGTGACGGTGCGCGGCTTCGGCTATCTGCTTCAGGAGATCCGGCAAGCGGCGTAACGCTTCTGCCGTAAAACGCCTTGCGATTTCCCACTCGCCGCGCGGGCGACCAGCGTTTCGCCCGCGAAGACTGGCTCGATCTGGCGCGGTCGAAAGCCGCCGAGACGCCGGCGCCGCCGAGTCTGCGGCGCACGCTCCTGCGCCGCCTCGCCGCGCCGCTGTCCCTGCTCGCGCTGATGTCCGGCCTCATGGCCTACTGGCTCGCGTGGCAATACACGCAGCACGTCGTCGACCGCTCGCTCGCGGATCTCGCGACGGCCATCTCCAAGCAGATCCAGCTCGCCGGCGTCGATGCGCCCGTCACCGTGCCGCCGCTCGCGCAGGCGATGTTCTCGGATCCCGTCGAGCAACTCATCTACCGCATCAGCACGGGCGATGAGGAAATCGCCGGGGAACCCGATCTGCCGCTCACCGGCACCAACGTGCGGCGCATTCACTACGCGTACGTCTTCGAGACGCACTTCGAGGGCGTCTCCGTGCGCGCGGCGCAAGTGCGCGTGCCGCAGCCGACGGGCAATCCGATCGTCGTCGAAGTGGCGCAACGCGTGGGTTCGCGATATCGGATCGCGGTCGAATTTCTCATCGCGATCATGATGCCACTGCTGTTGCTGCTGCTCGCCGGATGGGTGATCGTGTGGCGCGTCGTGAATCAGCAGTTGAACCCGCTCACCGATCTCGCCGACGCGCTCAATCAGCAGACGCACATCTCGCTCGAACCTGTCGACGAGACTTACGTGCCGAGCGAAATCCGCCCGCTCACGAGCGCGATGAACGGCCTGCTCGTGCGCCTGCAAAGCGCGCTCGATGCGCAACGCAAGTTCATCGCCGACGCCGCGCATCAACTGCGCACGCCGCTGACGGCGGTCAAGCTGCACGCCGAGCAGGCGCTCAGTTCGCGCGATCCCGCGAAGGCCGTCGAAGCGGTGAAGGAGTTGCGCGCATCGGCGGATCGCGCGGTGCGGCTGTCGAATCAATTGCTTTCGCTCGCGCGCGCCGAGCCGGGCGAACAGGCGGCGCGCTTTTCCGATTTCGATCTGGCCGCGCTCGCGTTCGAAACCGGCGCGGAATGGGTGCCGCGCGCCCTCGCCGCACACGTCGATCTCGGTTTTCAGCGCCTCGACGATCCCGAGAACGAACATCCGCTGATCGTGCGCGGCAATGTCGTGCTCGCGCGTGAGGTGCTCGCGAATCTGATCGACAACGCGCTCAAGTACATTCCGCCGTTTCGCATCGAAGGCGCGCGCATCACGATGTCGGTCACGGAATGGAGCGACGCGAACGGCCGGCGCTTCGGCGAAGTCGTCGTGGAAGACAACGGACCAGGCGTGCCGCCGGATCAGCAAGGCGATCTCTTCAAGCGCTTTTTCCGCGGCGACGGGCAAAACGTCGAAGGCGGCGCGGGCCTCGGACTCGCGATCGTTCACGACATCATGGTGCTGCACGGCGGCACCGTGCATTACGAAGATGCGCCCGAAGGCGGCGCGCGCTTCATCGTGCGCATGCCGCTGAAGGAAGACAAACCGGCGGCGGAATAAAAAAGAGCCACGGGTTTCGGTCCGTGGCTCTGTCCGGTCTTAAGCGCGGCTTACTTCTTCTTTTTCGCCTTCTCTTCTTTCAGCGCGAGCATCGTGCCGCGGCATTTCTTCGCGCCGCATCGGCATTCGTATTCTTTCTTGAGCTTCTTGGTGATGCGGCCGTCGATGACGAGACCGTAGTCGTAATTCAGCTCTTCATCCGCCTCGATGTCGCGCAGCGCGTGGATGAACACGCGCCCTTCGACTTCCTCGGCCTCGCAATTCGGCGCGCACGAATGATTGATGTACTTCGCGCTGTTGCCTTCGATCTTGCCGTCGATCACGCGGCCATCGTCGAGTGCGAAGTAGAACGTGTGATTCGGCTCGTCGGGATTGTGCGGATGGCGGCGCAGCGCTTCCTTCCACGAAATGCGCTCGCCCTTGTACTCCATCACCTTCTCGCCGGCGGCGATCGGCTTCACGGCAAACACGCCTTTACCGTGCACGCCGGAGCGGCGAACGGTGACCCTGCGTGAACTCATCGAACGAATCCTTAAATAACGCTTCGCTCCCGCGCGATCGGGGATGAACATCGGGACAAAAAAAACGCGGTGGCTTCGATGCCGCCGCGTTCGCTCGTTGAACGCTCGCGTCCAACACACCGGTATCCTACACTCCCGGCGCGCGTCTGCTCAACCGTCCGGGCGATGCGCGCAACGTTTCAGCGCTGGCCGATTGTGATCTCGCCAAAGAGGTTCTTCTGGTCGCGCGGCTGCGAGCGCCAGTACTGCGGCGGCGCCGTGACGGTCGCGCCGAGCTCGGCGGCGGCGTGCCACGGCCAGCGTGGATCGTAGAGCATCGCGCGCGCCATCGCGACGTAGTCCGCCTTGCCGCTCGCCACGATTTCTTCTGCTTCCTTCGCCTCCGTAATCAGTCCGACGGCGACAGTGTTCACGCCCGTCGCTTCCTTCACGGCCTGCGCGAACGGCACCTGATAGCCCGACGACAACGGAATCTTCTGCAACGGCGAAACGCCGCCCGACGATACATCGACCCAGTCGACGCCGCGCTTCTTCAACTCCGCTGCGAACGCGATCGTGTCTTCGATGCTCCAACCGCCTTCGACCCAGTCGGTCGCCGAAACGCGCACGCCGACGGGTTTGTCGGCCGGGAACGCGGCGCGCACGGCATCGAAGATTTCGAGCGGATAGCGCATGCGGTTTTCGAGCGAGCCGCCGTATTCGTCGGTGCGCTGATTGGCAATCGGCGACAGAAACTGATGCAACAGATAACCATGCGCGCAATGCACTTCGATGCCGTCGATGCCGAGGCGCGCAGCCCGCTTCGCCGACGCGACGAACGCTTCCTTCACGCGGAGGAGACCGGCGGCGTCGAGCGCGAGCGGCGGCGTTTCTTCGGGCTTATGCGGAACGGACGACGGCGCGTAGGTCATCCACCCGCCATCGGCGACGGAAACCAGCGCTCCCCCTTCCCACGGCTTGCGGCTCGATGCCTTGCGGCCCGCGTGAGACAACTGCATCGTCACCGCGATCTTCGAATACTGGCGGATGGTGGCGAGCACGGGACGCAGCGCGGCTTCGGTGACATCGTCCCAGAGACCGAGATCGCCCGCCGTGATGCGTCCGTCCGGCTCGACGGCCGTCGCCTCGATGAACAGCATGCCCGCGCCCGACAACGCGAGCTGGCCGAGATGGATCATGTGCCATGCCGTGGCCTCGCCGCGCTCGGCGGAGTACTGGCACATCGGCGATACGAAGATGCGGTTCGGAAGTTCGAGACCGCGTAGGGTCGTGGGTGTGAACAACGCGCTCATGGCGGTGACTCGTCGATGGAAATGAAGCGATCGAGAATAGCACCGCCCTTCACGACACGCAGAAACGCCGATGGCTCATACCATCACACGTTCAGCGCGCATCCACGGTGAAGCGATCGAGCCACTCGCCGAACATCGCGCGGGCGGCGCGTTCGAGCTTCGCGCCGTGACGCGCGGTTTCCTCGCGCAACGCGGCGACCGTCGTGCCACTTTTCGCGACATCGCCCGGATAGGCGACGAGCCAGCTCTCGAAGCGCTCGACGAGCACTTCCGGATGACACTGCAGCGCGAGCACGTGCTCGCCCCAGGTGAACGCCTGATGCGCACACATATGTGTCGATGCGAGCAGCGTCGCGTCTTTGGGGAGATCGAAGGTATCGCCGTGCCAGTGAAAGACGGGCACGGACGCGCCGTCGGCTTCGAGATGCCGCAGCGCGGACGCGCGTCCCGCGTCGGTCAGCGTGAGCGGCGACCAGCCGAGCTCCAGCTTCCCCGACGGATACACCCGCGCGCCGAGCGCACGCGCGATCAGTTGCGAGCCGAGACAGATGCCGATGGTCGGCAAGCCCGCCGCAATGCGCTTTTCGAGCATCGAAAGCAGCGGCGCGAGATGCGGATAGTGCGCGTCTTCAAAAGCCCCGATCGGACCGCCGAGAACGACGAGCAAGGAAGGATCGAGCGGATTGGGCGCCTCGATGGGCCCGCGCCCGACGTCCAGATACCGCACCGGCAGGCCGCGATCGCCGAGCACGAGTTCGAGGCTGCCCAGATCTTCGAAATAGACGTGGCGAATCGCCAGGACTTCATGTTTCATCGGCGGCTTTCCGTAGGTCGAGCGCGTGTGGCCCGGAACGAAGTTGTGACGAGCCGCGCCTCGCGGTGAGGCGCGACGGGCACAGTCTAACCGACTCGCCGCGGCCCCACAGCGCCGGATGACGCCGAATGGCTTGTACGCCGTCCGCCCGGATCAGGCGACCTGGGCGAAGACCTTCCAGCTTTTCTTCTGCGTGGCGACGTCGGCTTCTTCGTATACCGAACAGTCGAGACGCAGATCGGTGTCCGCCATGTCGATCTGAAGAAGCGAGCAGTGATGCGGCGTCTTCTTCGGGTTCTTGCTTGCTTCGAAGTGCGAGCAGGACAGACACATGCGGTGCGCCGGAATCTGCTGTTGCGATTCGAGCTGACGGATGGTCTTGAGCAGCGTGCGGTAGAACGCAACTTGCTCGTCCTCGCGCAGCGTGCCGACCGCCTTCGCGAGGAAGTCCGGCCATTGCAGCGCCTTCTTCGCGGCCGTGCGGCCACGCGCGGTCAGACGGACCGCGAGCGCGCGGCCATCGTCGAGCGCGCGGCGCTTTTCGACGAGACCCTTGCCTTCGAGCGTGCTCACCGCATCGCTCGTCGTGGCGGCGGTCAACGCCGTTTCACGCGCGATCTCGCCGAGGCGCATCGGCCCCTTGCGCTGCATCAGCAGAACGAGAATTTCACCCTGGGTCGGCGTCAGCCCCGCGCCTTCCGCCCATTCCCATGCCTGGCTGCGCATCGCGGTGCTCAGCCTCAGCAGGCCGTGGGTCACCCGCCCCGTCGCCTGCTCTCCGTAAACGCCTTCACTCATAGTCTTTCGCTTGTTGTTCCGCTTATGTGTTTGACGGCACGTTCGCGCCGACCGCCGCGAACACCTCGTCCGAAACGCCGTCCGCAGAAGAGTACTCCGAACCCCTTGCGAACTGCACTTCGTTCTCGGTCCCCGCCGTCTCAAAATTCAGGCGTGCCAAGCCAATTAGCGGTGCCTGATTGGGGACATTGCAACCCTCTTCGTTTTGCGCCTTCTTATGGTCCTGCTCGTGGCGCTGTTTTCCTGCCGACTATAACGCTACGCCAGCAAAGTCGCCATTCTAAGCGACCTAGAACAAACGTACACCTTAATTATCCACGCAGAACTGTGGATAACCCGTGGAAAAACGTCTTCTTTGTTTGTGGACGTATTCTTGATAACACTGCCGGCGCGTCGCACGCCCTTCGGTTGTCCAGAATTTCGTATCGCGACGAGCGCATGATCCACATGGTTATCATCGCGCTAGCACGTTGACTCTGAACCTCTTTTTGACGTTTTCCACAGCGACGCGCGGGGCTTGTTAACTACTATTACGGATGTATACGGATTCTTCGAAGTAAACCTTAGCGACGTCGAATCGGTTCTTTTTCAAACGTTGCCGTGAGCGCGTTATTCCCGTTGCTCGTCAAGCACATGTTTCATTCGGCTCAAAAACAAAGGCCGCTTCGGAATAGTTCGAAGCGGCCTTTCGTCATGATTCGCTGAATTGCATCAGCGTAAGCGTAAGCGCTGCGTTATCGACGCCATTGCAGACATTGCTGTCTGACTGCCTCGTGCAGCGACTTCTCCTTGTCGACCACGCCGCGCAGCCACGTCGCGTCGTTCACGCCGCGCGCGATGTCCGCGACTTCCGCGAGCGCGGCCTGCGAGCCGAGCGCTTCGGCGTGCGGCGCGAGCACGTCGAGCGTTGCCAGAATGTCCTCGCCGATGGTCTGCCGCTCGCCCGTCTGCGGATGGATGCAGGTGCCTTCCAGCCCGAAGCGACACGCCTCGAAACGGTTGAACGTGTAGACCAGATAGTCGTCCTCCCGCGGCGTCAGCGGCTTGTCCAGCAGCAGATAGCGCGAGAGCGTCTGGATGTAGCAGGCGATCGCCGCGGCACGGTCGACGGACAGCGGCGTGTCCATCACGCGCACTTCGATCGTGCCGAAGCCGGGCTTCGGCCGGATGTCCCAGTAGAAGTCCTTCATGCTATTGACGACGCCCGTGTTGACCATCTTCGAGAAATATTCCTCGAAGCCGTCCCAGGTCAGCACGAAGGGCGCGCGTCCCGACAGCGGAAAAGCGAATACCGAGTTCAGACGCGCCGAGTGAAAGCCCGTATCGACGCCCTGAATGTAAGGCGACGACGCCGAAAGCGCGATGAAATGCGGGATGTAGCGCGACATCGCATGCAGCAGGAAGAGCGCGCTGTTCGGATCGGGACAGCCGATATGTACGTGCTGCCCGAACACCGTGAACTGTTTGGCAAGGTATCCGTACAGCTCGGAAATGTACTGAAAGCGCGGCGCGTCATAGATCTGGCGATCGCTCCATTGCTGGAACGCATGCGTGCCGCCGCCCGCAAGCCCGACGTTCAGCTGGTCCGCCGCGGCGACGAGCACGTCGCGGATCTTGCGCAGATCCGTCACGGCCTGCTCGTGCGTCGTGCAGATGCCGGTCGACAGCTCGATCATGCTTTCGGTGATTTCGGGCGTGATGTTGCCCGGAATCTTTTCGTCCTTGATGAGACGCATGAGGTCCGACGCGGCGCGCGTCAGATCGTAGTCATGCGTGTTGACGACCTGGATCTCCAGCTCGACGCCGAACGTGAACGGTTCGGAGTTGATGAAAGGTTCGAGTGCCATGGCGCCTCTTGAATGAACAATGCTTGAAGAGTACGGGCGCTTACTCGCGCCGCTCGCCCACCGCCGACAGGCTACGGTACACGACGAAAGGCGAGACGATCTGCAACACGACGATCGAGCACATGACGATCGCGCGCAACGTCGGGTCGTAGTCCGGATAGAGCACGTACATGTCGTCGACGAGCAGATACGCGAGCGCGGACATCGGCGTGAGCGCGACGCCGAGCGCCGCGCCCTGCTTCCAGTTGAGGCCGCTCGGTTTCGCGAAAATCAGCACGCCGACCAGCTTGCCGACGAAACGCGCAACGATCAGCCCGACCGCCGCAACGCCGCCGAGCGCGATGTCGCGCCAGTGAAACGATGTCAGCGTCAGCGCGAACAGGATCACGGTGAGCAGCCATCCGGCGGAACCGAAATGCGACGGCCACAGTTGCGGGCGTTCATCGGCGTTCTTCACGATGATGCCCGCGGCGAGCAGCGCGAGAATCGTCGACAGCTTGAAGATGTGCGCGATCGCGATCGCCAGCAGCACGAGCCCGAAGAGCGCGACGAACGAATGCTCGTCGTTCGCGGGCAGGCGCCGCACGAGCATGTTGCACGCGCGCGCGAGCAGGAACGCGAGCACGAGCGAACCGATCAGCAGATAAAGCGGCTGCAGGATCGTCGCAAACGCATTGCCGTAGATTTCCTGATGCAGCACGCCGGCCGCGAGCTTCTCGACGACCACCGCGTACATGCTGTTCAGCGCCGTCAGCGTCAGGAGGCGCTGCGTGACCTGGCCTTCCGCGCGCAATTCGGTCTTCAACTGGATGACCATCGCGGGCGACGTGGCCATCGCGATGGATGCGATCACGACCGAAGGCATCGTCGGCACGTTGAGGAGCGTCAGCGCGATCAGCACGAGGCCGAACGTGAGCGTCGATTCGGCGATGCTCGACAGAATCAGATACGGATTGCGGCGAATCCAGCGCAAGTCGAGCCGTCCGCCCAGTTCGAAGAGCAAGAGCCCGAGCGCGACATCGAGCAGCGGCCGCGACAGTCCGCCCGCGCTCGCGTCGATGACGCCGAGGCCCGCGTTGCCGGCAATCAGCCCGATCACCGCGAAACCCGTGATGCGCGGCAAGCGCCACGCGCGCCACAGCAACTCGCCGGCGAGGCCCGCCGTGACGAGCGCGAGGCCGGCCCAGAGAATCGCGTCGGGTTCGAGCGGCCAGGCGGGCAAAAATGAAAATGCCGAATTCATCGTATGGGATTCTCCTTCGGTGCTGCAGCAGAGCGTGCACGTTCCGTTGCGTGACTCGCATCGGCGGCGCGCGCTCGCGGACGAGGCGCATCCGCCCGGCTACGCGAGCGTTGGTTCATTCAGGCGAATCGAAATGCGAACGAACACGGCGTCACGGCGGAACCGTGCACGAATTAGACGACGCGTCCGGCTGACCACGAGACGCCTTGCATGCCCTCAATGTCGCACCGGACATCTCCGATCCGTGTGACATGAGTGGCGCATGCGGCGCCCGCTCGGATGCCGGGCCGAACGCAGCAAACGACGGTTGCGGCTTCGTTGATCAGATTCTTGGCTCGCAACCATCGTTCCATTGAAGCGGACGCCATCTTGGAGAGGGCGCAACGCAGGAAGAAGCGCGATTGTGCCATACCTCGCGTCGCCCGGCAGAAAGTCCAAGCTCATGATTCTTATGAAGTAAAAGCGACTGCCAGGCTCGACGCGAATGGCAAACCTGACCGGCTACCGGCTTGCCCGGCGATCGGACTTCCACGTTTACGGCCGGCCGATGAACTCGCCGTCAGGTGTTTACAGGTTTACTGTATATAAACGTAGTAGTGGTTAACAAAGCAACGCCTTTTCTGTGGATAACATGGGTTTTGTCTTTTTATTCAATCATTTGGAGAAAGCAGAAGCGGGCCGTAAACATGTTGGCGCCGCGCGGTGAACGCGGAACAACTTTTGGCCGCGTAAACCGGACGCCTCAGTTGTCCCGTTTACGTGCACAACGCGTTCACACGACTTTCACACGCAATTCGACGGCTTATCCACAACTTGCCGGGGATATCTCGCCGTGCCTCAACGCCTTTAGCAAAAAGCGGGCTGGATCGATGGCTTCGGCCAGTTCGCGCTCGATGGGCCAGGGTTCACCTTCGACGAGCGAAGCGATCAGTTCGGCCGCGAGCGTCGCCCAGACGAGTCCGCGCGAGCCGAACGCAAACGCGCCATAGAGACCCGGGATGCGCGGCAGATCGAGCGGCCACGCGCCCGACAGTTCACGCGCATTGCGGCGCGCGGCGTGTTCGTCGGCGAGCTGGCCGATCATCGGCATGCGGTCGCTCGTCACGCAGCGAAACGCGACGCGACCCGCGCGTACTGTGCCCGGCATCAGCGCGAGGTCCGGCAACATGCCCGCCACGCGCCCGATGTTCTCCCGATGTCCGGCCTCGCGGATCGCGCGATCGGGATCGTCGATGTCATACGTCGCGCCGACGAGCGTGCCGCCCGCGCCGAGCGGCACCGCGTAGCCTTCGCCGATCACCGGCATGCGCAGAGGATCGAGCGCGCAGCTATCGAGCACGGTGAGTTGGCCGCGCACGCTGCGCGTCGGTTCGCCGTACAGGCCAGCGAGCCGCGCCGCATCGTGCGCATTCGCAAGCACGATGACCGGCGCGCTCGCGATCTCACCGCCGCTCGCGTCGAACGCGCGCCAGATGCGGCCATCGTGTTCGATGCGCGTCACTTCGGTATTCATGCGCGCCGTGATCCGCGCCGAAGCGTCATCGATTTGCGCCGCGCACACGGCCGCGGGCGCGATCGCACCGCCGCGTGGAAAGAACCAGCCGCCGCGCGCGACATCGACGCCCGCGATGCGCGATGCATCCGCGCGCGTCATAGCCTGCACGTAGTCGGATGGATACGCGAATCGCGCGATGGCGGCGGCGAGCGCATCGGCGTCGTCGGCCGTATCGGCGATCTGAAGCAGACCCGCGCCGCTGCGATGCAACTCGTGATTCGCGTCTTCCAGCGCGCGCCATCGGCGTAACGCGTAGAGAAATGCCGCGCGCGTGAGGCGTGCGGCGACGCTGTCGTCGCGCCAGACGATCGGATGAAACACGCCCGCCGGATTGCCCGATGCATCGCGCGCGGAGACCGCATGACGATCGATCAGCGTGATGTGCCAGCCGCGCGCGGCGAGCCGCGAACTCACCGCGCAGCCCGCGAGCCCCGCGCCGATGACGATGGCTTCGCGCGAGCTCGCGTCGCAACGCAGCGGCGGTTCATGACGACGCACACGCCAGCGCGGTGCGAAACACGCAACGAGCGGCGCATCCGTTGCGTCGGGCGAGCAGTCGAAACCCGACGATGCCAGCGCGCGCCGCAACGTCGGACGATGCGCCGGAGAGGCGTTCGCGCAAACCGTCGCGCCGTCGCCGGCAAAGCGCGCGAGCGTCTTGCACAGCTTGCGCGGATCGTCCGGCGCATCGAGATGAAACGCGTCGGCGCGCAGCCAGAGTTTCGCGAGCATCTCGTGGACGTCATCGCCGATGGCGAGCGTCAGCACGACGCGCCCATCATCGAACTCGAGGCGATGCACGCCCGGCACGCGCACCGGCCAGGCGCGCGCGAGTTCGGCGGCGAGCGGCGATGGATCGTCGGCCGAAGGCGGTTCGTTCAGCGCATTCGGCTGCGCGATAGCGACGACATGCAGCCGCTCGCAACGCGCTTCGTCGTCGCGCCAGCGTTGCCAGAGCGGAAGGAAGGCGCTGAACGTCGTATCGACGAAAGTGAAGATGCGTTCATGCCGCCAGCGCACGGGCAGATCGTGCGGCGCGAAAAGCAGGGATTCGGTCATGCGAAAGATTGGGAAACATCAAGCCGAAGATGACTTGGCGATGGCCGGCGCCATGCCGTTCGCGGCGTCTTCGATCATCAGCGGTTCGAGCGCGTAGCCCGCCGCGCGCCATGCTTCGAGGCCGCCGAGCAGCGGCGCGACATCGGTGAAGCCGTGCGCCGTCAGCTCTTTGGCGGCGAGCGCGGCCGATACTTCGCTCGGGCAATCGCAGTAGGTCACGAGCTTGCGATCGCGCGATATGCCGGCGAGTTGCGATGCGGCGTCGTCGTGCAAGAGCAGCGCGCCGGGAATCGCGAACGGATCCATCGCGCGACGTTCGCGTCGGCGCACGTCGATGACGAGCGGCGGCGGCTCGCCTTCTAGCAGCGTGCGGAGCATTGCTATATCGATGCGCGCCATGCGCAGCCTGCGCAACAGCGACACGCGCTGCCACCAGCGCACGGCGAGATAAAGCGCGAGCGCGATGACCGCGATCGCGATCACGCCGCCTCCGAACAGGTCGAGCCAGGCGAGCACGCTATCGACGAGATCGGCGAACATCGCGCCGAACGCGACGCCGATGCCGGACCACAAGAGCGCGCCGAGCGCGTCATAGAGAAGGAAGCTGCCGATGCCGATACCGGTCGCGCCCGCGACGGGAATAGCCAACGTCGACAAGCCGGGAATGAACTTCGAGACCGCGAGAATGCGTACGCCGAAGCGGCCGAAGAAGTCGAGGCTGCGGTTCACGCAGGTATCGCGCGAGATCGAAAGCTTGCACATGAAGGCGAGCACGCGGCTGCCGTAGCGGCGCCCGAGCCAGAACCAGAGCGCATCGCCGATGAGCGCCGCGATGCTGGCCGTGGCCACGATGGCCGCGAGCGCCTCCCACACCGCCGATGGAAAGCTCGTTGCAAGCCCCGAACCCGACGCCGAAGCGAAGCTCGCGGAGACCGCGATCGCTCCCGTCAAAACCAATGTGGGCAAGGCTGGGAGCGGCAAGCCGAGGCACTCGAGCAGAACGTTGGCAAAAACCAACGGCAGGCCGTATTCGATGATCAGCTCGCGTAGCATGGTTCGCGCCCTGGTGTTCTACGCCCAAAAAAGCGGCCGGGAGCCTCAAAAATATAAGGGTAAATCTTTGAAACCCTTATCCTGATTGGGTTTGCGCTGCGCTATCATACCAAGCGCCGCGTATAGAGGCGGCGCGAAGGCGACGAAGTGAAGCAATGCCGGTGAGATGCCGCGCAAGAACGCCGAATCGTCGGGGAGGCACGCCAGAAGGCCGTCCCTACTCGACTGCACGGTTTGCGCACGTATAATCGGCGCGTTCGCGCTGTTCGTGTCAACCTAAACTGATAAAGGAACCTTAATGAACAAACAGGAACTGATCGACGCCGTAGCCGCGCAGACCGGCGCCAGCAAGGCTCAAACCGGCGAAACGCTGGACACGTTGCTCGAAGTGATCAAGAAGGCTGTCTCGAAAGGTGACGCAGTGCAGTTGATCGGCTTCGGCAGCTTCGGCTCGGGAAAGCGCGCAGCGCGCACCGGCCGCAATCCGAAGACCGGCGAGTCCATCAAGATTCCGGCCGCGAAGACGGTCAAGTTTACGGCTGGCAAGGCATTCAAGGACGCAGTGAACAAGCGGTAAGCATCTTGCCGATTGTGCGGCTACTCGAAGTAGCCAGATGTACATGACCCGCCCTTCGGCGGGTTTTTTTTCGTCCGGCATCAATGCCGATGATCGTCGCAATCGCAGTCGGGACCGTGGTCGTGGTCGTGCTCATGATCGTGGTCCTCGACTTCCCACGCGGGGAACGGATCGGCGAAGCTTCGCCAGGCGTCGGGACCGCGCGCCCATTCGTCGTCGGTGAGCAGACATGCGTCGAAGCGGTCTTGCCAGACGGCAGGATCGAGATTCAATCCGATCAGCACCAGCTCCTGCCGGCGATCGCCGATGCTGTTGTCATCCGGATCGCCATACCATTCCGCGACGATTTCGGCTTCGAGCTCGGGATCGTCAGTCGGCCATTCGCTGCGATCCTGCGCGGCCCACCATAGTCCCGCCGGTCCATGCCGGACCGTTCCGCCCGCTTGCGACAGCGAGCCGCCTACATCGCTTCGCGTCGCGAGCCAGAAGAAGCCCTTCGCGCGCAGCACGTCGGGCCATTCCTGATGCAACAGATTCCACAGACGCTCGGGATGAAACGGCCGGCGCGCGCGATACACGAAATGGCCCACGCCGAACGCATCGGGTTCGTCGGCCGACGGATGTTCGCCGTTCAGGATCGCGAGCCAGCCGGGCGCGCTCGCGGTCGCATCGAAATCGAAACGGCCGGTGTTCAGCACGTCGCCGATGGGAACGTCGCCCGATTGCGCCCGGACCTGGAGCGCGCGCGGATTGAGACCATGCAGGATGCGCGCGACCTTTTCGATTTCATCCGCGCTGGCGAGATCGATCTTGTTGATGACGATGACATCGCAGAATTCAATCTGTTCGATGAGCGTCTCGACGACCGTCCGATCGTCTTCGTCGTCATGGCCTTCCGGCGACAGACCGCGCTCGGCGAGCGAATCCGCGGACGCGTAATCGCGCAGGAAACTCGCGGCATCGATCACGGTGACGAATGTGTCGAGATGCGCGTGGCCCGCGAGCGTCGCGTCGTCGTCGTCGCCGAACGCGAGATGCTCGGCGATGGTCATCGGCTCGGCGATGCCCGACGTTTCGACGACGATCGCATCGAAGCGCTGCTGCTCCGCGATCCAGCTGATCGCGCTTTCGAGCGCTTGCATCGACCGGCTGCCGAGTGTCAGAAGCAGGCAGCCGTTGGGCAGTTCGGTGGTTTCGCGATCGGCGCCGGAAGCGGCTTTGCTGCACGTCACGGCGCCGATGCGCACGCCTGCGGCGTTCGCGAGCAAGGCATCGACGAGCGTGGTCTTACCCGCGCCGGTGAATCCCGATAGCACGGTAATGGGCAATGGCATCTGATTCATCGCAATGTAGCGTGACAGGGAACGGAGCGCACGAGCGCGAACCCGCGCTGCCGGTCGGGCGGCGCGGGCGATCGAATAGGGGATTTTGCATCAAATGCACGCCGTGCGCGGCGCACATGCGGAAAAGCGCGGGCGAAGGTCAGCGCGTAGCCTGAAGCAGCTTCCAGCGACGCAGGATCTCGATGATCTGCGCCGAGTACTTGTCGCGCAGCGCAGGTGTTTCGGAATGGTAAGCACCGACCGCCTGCCACGAATTGCCATACTTGTTCATCTTCTGACGCAGATGCCACGCGGCCACATAGACGCTCTTGCACGGCTCCATCAGCGTGCCGCTCGAGATGCCGTACTGGGCGAGCGTGTTGAGATGGATCGAGTTGATCTGCATCAGCCCGTAATCGGTCGAACCATTCGCGTTCTTGTTGATGGCGTCGGGCTTGTTGTGCGATTCCTGCCACGCGATCGCGCGCAGGATGAGCGGATTGACCTTCTGATACTTCGCCGCTTCGTCGAAGCAGTCTGCGTGCGCGGCCGCGGCCGCCATGAGCGGCCCGCATATCGCCAGTGATCGCAATATTCTCTTCATCTTCCTTCTGCTCCATCCGCGCACGCGGAACGTCATGCCGCCGTTGCGGCGCCTTGGCGCCAACGCCAACAAATCAACGTCCGCGGCCGGGCGTGCATGGGGAAAACCCACCCTTTCTGTAACCGCCCGGAATGCGGAACCGACCGTATCATACCGGCTGACGAATCCGCCCAAAAGTTGGCTATCAGACATACGCCCGTTTCGCCCTCCGAAACCCGCATGCGCGCGAGGCGCACCGGCCTATTGATCGGACTTGTTCTAAATGTCTGAATAATAAGACTTCTGGACGTTGTACAATTCGGCTCCCGCGTACATCGGCCGAGTCTCGGAATCGTTCAGATACGGTCTATCGGCAAGTTATTCGAAAGCTTGAGAGCGCTGGATTTTGTATCGCACGTGGCAGCCTAGGGCAACGTGATCCGGAACGAATTGGCACAATTCCGTTACACAAAGCTGCTATCGTCATATTTTTTAAAATAACCGCGAGGGGTCGGGCCCGCCCGTTCCACACCGCGGTTGGCGGCGCTCTCGGCTGACGAGCGGGGCTGCCTCAGCCGGCTCCGAAGACCCGGCTCTGACATCAAACCCATGAGAAGACAACCTATGGCACTGCGTCGTCTGGCGACGGCAATGCTGGCGGCGGGACTTATCGTCGCCCAAGCCGCGCACGCGCAGGTGACGTTGAATTTCGTCAACGCGGATATCGACCAGGTCGCGAAAGCGATCGGCGCCGCTACCGGCAAAACGATCATCGTCGATCCCCGCGTCAAGGGGCAACTCAATCTGGTTTCGGAGAATTCGGTTCCCGAGGACCAAGCGCTGAAGACGCTCCAGTCGTCGCTGCGCATGCAGGGCTTCGCGCTCGTGCAGGATCACGGCGTCCTGAAGGTCGTGCCCGAAGCCGACGCCAAGCTGCAGGGCGTGCCCACGTATGTCGGCAATGCGCCGGCGGCGCGCGGCGATCAGGTGATCACGCAGGTCTTTCAGTTGCACAACGAATCGGCGAACAACCTTCTGCCGGTGCTGCGTCCGCTGATCTCGCCGAACAACACGATCGCGGCGTATCCGGCGAACAACACGCTCGTCGTCACCGATTACGCGGACAACGTGCGCCGCATCGCGGGCATCATCGCGGGCGTCGATACGGCGGCGGGCCGCTCCGTCGACATCGTCACGCTGAAGAACGCGAATGCGATCGACGTCGCCGAGCAGATGAACAAGCTGCTCGATCCCGGCGCGATCGGCAGCACGGACGCGACGCTGAAAGTCACCGTCACGCCCGATGCCCGCACCAACTCGCTGATGTTCCGCGCATCGAGCAGCTCGCGCCTCGCCGCGGCGAAGCAACTGGCGCAGAAGCTCGACGCGCCCACGACCCAGCCCGGCAACATGCACGTCGTGGCGCTGCGCAACGCCGACGCGACGCGTCTCGCCAAGACGCTGCGAGGCATGCTCGGCAAGGGCAACAACAGCTCGGACAACACGTCGAACACCAGCTCGAACACGTTCGGTCAGAGCGGCGGCGGTCTCGGCAATTCGTCGATGTCCACCGGAACGTCCGGCACGCCGCCGCTGCCGGGCGGACTCAGCGGCAGTTCGGGCAGCGGCAGCAATCCGATGTCGGGCGGCACCGGCAACAAGGACTCGAGTTTCTCGTCGAATAAGGACAACGATTCCGGCAACGACCAGGGCGGCGGCATGATCCAGGCCGATGCCGCGACGAATTCGCTGATCATCACCGCGGCGGATCCGGTTTATCGGAACCTGCGCACCGTGATCGACCAGCTCGACGCGCGCCGCGCGCAGGTGTACATCGAAGCGCTGATTGTCGAACTTTCCGCGACGAGCGGTTCGAATCTCGGCATTCAGTGGCAGGGCGCGCTGCTTTCCAACAGCGGCAACAACGCGCTCTACGGCAGCTCGAGCTTCGGCGCCGGCAATACGAACATCGTCGATCTGACCTTGCAGGGCAACGCGATCGCGCAGAATCCGTCGTCCCTCACGTCGACGTCCGGCCTGCTCGCGCAAGGCTTGAACATCGGCCTTTTGCACCGCTTCGGCAATCTCTTCGGTCTCGGCGGACTCTTGCAGGCGCTGTCGACATCGGCGGATGCGAACATCCTCTCGACGCCTAACCTCATCACGCTCGACAACGAGGAAGCGAAGATCGTCGTCGGCCAGAACGTGCCGGTCGTGACGGGTTCGTACGCGACGCCGACCGCCAACGCCGCCACGTCGGTCACGGCGTTCAACACGTTCGACCGCCGCGACGTCGGCGTGACCCTGCACGTCAAGCCGCAGATCACCGACGGCGGCGTGCTCAAGATGCAGATCTATCAGGAAGATTCGAGCGTCGATTCCACGACGAAGAACGATCCGGGCGGCGTGACGATCAACACGCGCTCGGTGCAGTCGACGATTCTCGCGGACGACGGCGAAATCGTCGTGCTCGGCGGTTTGATGCAGGATCAGTACAACAACAACAACAGCAAGATTCCGCTGCTCGGCGACATTCCGTTCATCGGCAGCCTGTTCCGCAGCGAAGGCAAGACGCGCACGAAGACCAACCTGATGGTGTTCCTGCGTCCGGTGATCGTGCGGGACCAGGCGACGGCCACGCAGATCGCCAACACGCGTTACGACTATCTGCGTCAGCAGCAATACGGCTCGACGACGGATAACCGCATCATCAAGGATCAGAACGTGCCGGTCATGCCGCCGAAACCGCTCGGTCCTTCCGAAGGCGGTGGACCGCCGGCCCAAAATCTGCTGGACTGGAGCGATACGACGCGCGGTCCCGGCCCGAGCACGACGCTGCCGCAGAATCCGGATGCCGGCCCCGCGCCGCAACCGACGCAGACCGCGCCGCAATCGACGCTGCCGCCGCAAAGCACGTATCCGGCGTCGTCGAACGGCGCGACGAACGCGATTCCGGCCAATGGCGCGACCAACGCCATGCCGGGCAATGCCGCAACGGGAGTCCATCCGTGAGCACGGTCAACGATGCAGTCGAGAGCGCGAGCACCGCGGCGTCGCCGCTGGCGGCCCGGCTCGTGCCTTACGGCTTTGCGCGCAGCGGGCAGATTCTGCTCGCGCATCAGCACGCGGACAGCATCGAAGTCTGGATAAGCGAGCGCACGACCGACGCGGCGCTCGCGGAAGTCGCGCGTAATTTCGGCGCGCTGTCGATCATCCGCAAGCCCGCCGACGAGCTCGCCGCGGCAATCAACTCGGCCTACGCGCGCAACGACGGCAGCGCCGCGCAGGTCGTCGGCGAAGTGGAAGGCGAAGTCGATCTGTCGCGCCTGATGCAGGACATTCCGGAAGTCGAAGACTTGCTGGAATCGGAAGACGACGCGCCGATCATCCGCATGATCAACGCGCTGCTCACGCAGGCGGCGCGCGAACAGGCATCGGATATTCACATCGAGCCGTTCGAGAACGCGTCGGTCGTGCGCTTTCGCGTCGACGGCACGCTGCGCGACGTCGTGCGGCCGAAGAAGGCGCTGCACGGCGCGCTGATCTCGCGTATCAAGATCATGGCGCAGCTCGATATCGCCGAAAAACGTTTGCCGCAGGACGGGCGCATCACGTTGCGTGTCGGCGGCCGTCCGGTCGATGTGCGCGTGTCCACGCTGCCGACCGGCCACGGCGAGCGCGCGGTGCTGCGTCTCCTGGAAAAGGACGCGCAGCGCCTGAATCTCGAAACGCTCGGCATGGCGCGCGACACGCTCGTCCAGTTCGACAAGCTGATCGGCCGCCCGCACGGCATCGTGCTCGTGACCGGCCCGACCGGCTCCGGCAAGACGACCACGCTGTACGCGTCGATGTCGCGCCTCGAGACGACGACCACCAACATCATGACGGTGGAAGATCCGATCGAATACGACCTGTCGGGCATCGGCCAGACGCAGGTGAACGAACGCATCGGCATGACGTTCGCGCGCGCGTTGCGGTCGATTTTGCGTCAGGATCCGGACATCATCATGATCGGTGAAATCCGCGATCTCGAGACCGCGCAGATCGCGGTGCAGGCTTCGCTCACCGGCCACCTCGTGCTCGCCACTTTGCACACGAACGATGCCGCTTCCGCCGTCACGCGTCTCACCGACATGGGCGTGGAGCCGTATCTGCTCGCGTCGTCGCTGCTCGGCGTTCTGGCGCAGCGGCTCGTGCGCCAGCTCTGTCCGGTGTGCAAGGAAGAGCGCGTCGAGGAAGACGGCACGAAGCATTACCATCCGGTCGGCTGCGACCGATGCGGCCAGTCGGGTTACGTCGGCCGTCGCGGTGTCTATGAGCTGCTGCTGATCGACGACGCGATCCGCCCGCTGATCCATCGCAATGCGGCCGATGCCGAGATTCTCGAGGCGGGCCGCAAGCAAGGCATGCGCACGCTGCGCGAGGACGGCGATCGCTGGCTCGCGGCCGGCGTGACGTCGCTGGAAGAAGTGTTGCGCGTGACGGGCGGAGAATAAGCAGATGCCGGCATTCCGTTTCGAGGCGATCGATCACGCGGGCAAGACGCAAAAAGGCGTGCTCGATGCCGACAGCGCCCGCGCCGCGCGCAGCCAGTTGCGCACGCAAGGGCTGACACCGCTCGTCGTCGAGGCGGCGGGCTCGCGCACGCGCGGCGAGCGCCAGCAGCGCCTGTCGCTCGGGCGGCGGCTGTCGCAGCGTGAACAGGCGATTCTCACGCGTCAGCTCGCGAGTCTTCTGATCGCGGGCTTGCCGCTCGGCGAGACGCTCGCGGTGCTGACCGAGCAATCCGAGCGCGATTACATCCGCGAACTGATGGCCGCGATCCGCGCCGAAGTGCTCGGCGGCCATTCGTTCGCCAACGCGCTCGCGCAGCATCCGAAGGACTTTCCGGAGATTTACCGCGCGCTCGTCGCGGCGGGCGAGCATACCGGCAAGCTCGGCCTCGTGCTGTCGCGTCTCGCGGACTACATCGAACAGCGTAATGCGCTGAAGCAGAAGATCATTCTGGCGTTCACGTATCCGGGCATCGTGACGATCATTGCGTTCGGCATCGTCACGTTCCTGCTGAGTTACGTCGTGCCGCAGGTCGTGAACGTGTTCGCGAGCACGAAGCAGGCGCTGCCCTTCCTGACCGTCATGATGATGGCGCTCTCCGCCTTCGTCCGAAGTTACTGGTGGGCCGTGCTGATCGGCGTCGTGATTTTCGCGTGGCTCGTGAAGACGATTCTCGCGCGGCCCGGGCCGCGCATGTCGTTCGACCGCTGGCTGCTGGGCGCGCCGCTCATCGGCAAGCTGGTGCGCGGCTACAACACCGTGCGCTTCGCCAGCACGCTCGCGATCCTCACCGCCGCCGGCGTGCCGATCCTGCGCGCGCTGCAGGCCGCGGGCGAAACGCTCAGCAACACGGCGATGCGCGAGAACGTCGACGACGCCATCGTGCGCGTGCGCGAAGGCTCGTCGCTGTCGCGCGCGCTCGGCAACACGAAGACGTTTCCGCCGGTGCTGGTTCACCTGATCCGCTCGGGCGAAGCGACCGGCGACGTCACCACGATGCTCGACCGCGCTTCCGAAGGCGAAGCGCGCGAACTCGAACGCCGCACGATGTTCCTCACGAGCCTGCTCGAACCGCTGCTTATCCTTGCGATGGGCGGCGTCGTGCTCGTGATCGTGCTCGCGGTGATGCTGCCGATCATCGAACTGAATAATCTGGTGCAGTGATGAACGCCCTTCAAACTCGCTTACTGACGCTCGCCGCGCTCGCGCTCTTTTGCGTGACGGTGACGTATTGGGTCGTCACGCTGACTTCGCGGCAAACCGCGCCGCTGCCCGCCGCGGCGGCGACGCGCCAGCCGTCGGTCGAGCAGGCTGCGACCATTTTCGGCGGACGGCTGGAGCGTCAGGCCAATTCGGACGTGCATCTGTTCGGCATTCTCGCGCTGCAGGGCGGCGCGGCGGCCATCGTGAGCTACGGCGGCGAGGCGGCGAAAGCCGTGTCGCTGGGCGGTCCGCTCACGCAAGGCGTGAAGCTTTCGGAAGTGCGCGCGCGCTCGATCATCATCGAGCGCAACGGCGTCAAGTCGGAGATTTTCCTGCCGCAGAATCCGCCCGGCCCGACGATCTGGGTGCGTTGAGCGCGACGCGATGCCTCGCTTGCGGCCGAATCACGCGACGAAAGCGGATCGATAGAATGACCGGCGGCTTCGGCAAGGCGGAAAGCCGCGCGATTTTTGTAATCACCGGGCAAGACCCGGAAACAATATTTTCAATTCAAGAGGTAGCAGTCATGCAATTGTGGACCCAACGCCGCATGCGAATTCAACAAGCTCAGGCGCAAGGACGCCGCCAGCGCGGCTTCACGCTGATCGAAATCATGGTCGTGATCGCGATTCTCGGCATTCTCGCCGCGCTGATCGTGCCGAAGATCATGAGCCGCCCGGACGAGGCGCGCCGCGTCGCCGCGAAGCAGGACATCGGCACCATCATGCAGGCGATGAAGCTGTATCGCCTCGATAACGGCCGTTATCCGACGCAAGAGCAAGGCCTGCGCGCGCTGATCGAAAAGCCGACGACCGAGCCGGTGCCGAACAACTGGAAAGACGGCGGCTATCTCGAGCGCCTGCCGGCCGATCCGTGGGGCGGCCAGTATCAATATCTGAATCCGGGCGTGCACGGCGAAGTCGACGTGTTCAGCTACGGCGCGGACAACAAGGCCGGCGGCGAAGGCAACGATGCCGACGTCGGCTCCTGGCAGTAAATCGGCGGCTTGAATCGTGAACGGGCATTCGGCGGCGCGGCGTCAGGCAGGCTTCACGCTGCTCGAAATGCTCGTCGTGCTGGTGATCGCGGGCCTGCTCGTGTCGCTCGCGTCGCTGCAACTCACCCGCAACCCGCGCACCGATCTGAAGGAAGAAGCGCAGCGTCTCGCGCTGCTGTTCGAATCGGCGGGCGACGAAGCGCAGGTGCGCGCGCGGCCGATCGCGTGGCAGCCCATCGACGGCGGGTATCGCTTCGACGTCCGCACCGAGGACGGCTGGCGTCCGTTGCGCGACGAACTCCTGCGTCAGCGGCGCTGGGAAGGCGGCGTGACCGGCGTATCCATCCAGTTCCTCGATTCGGACAAAACGGCGGGCCGGCTCGTGTTCGGCACGGAGGCCATCGACTCGCCCATGGAAATCACCTTGTTCTCGGCGGTAGGCCGCGTGACGATCGTCGGCAGCGGCAACGGCCGCTATCAGGTGCAGTGATGCGCCAGCGTCGTCATCAACGCGGCTTCACGATGATCGAAGTGCTCGTCGCGCTGGCGATCATCGCGGTGGCGCTCGCCGCCTCGGTGCGCGCGGTCGGCTCGCTCGCGACGGGCGAAGCGGAGCTGCATCGGCGGCTGCTCGCGGGCTGGAGCGCGGACAACGAACTCGCGCAGCTCAGGCTCTCGCATCAG
This sequence comes from Caballeronia sp. ATUFL_F2_KS9A, assembly GCF_023630765.1. Classification (NCBI taxonomy): domain Bacteria; kingdom Pseudomonadati; phylum Pseudomonadota; class Betaproteobacteria; order Burkholderiales; family Burkholderiaceae; genus Caballeronia; species Caballeronia sp. ATUFL_F2_KS9A. The sequence continues at coordinate 76,364 of NZ_JALQEK010000022.1, forward strand.
TTTCCGGCGATCGGCTCGCGCACGTTCGACTGCTCGCAGGGCAATCTGAAACTCTCGTGCACGCAGCGCGTGAGCCAGACGCCCAATCCGATTTTCCGGCGCGTCGAGATGCTGGTCACGACGCCGGGCCGCTCCGGCTATCTGGCGCAAATGGTCACGGTGGTGGCGAATGAAACGAACCGCTCGCTCTGACCGCCGCACCAGTCAGCGCGGTTTCACGCTGCTGGAAATGCTGATCGCCATCGCGATTCTCGCGGTGCTCGCGGTGCTGTCGTGGCGCGGGCTCGATTCGGTGATTCGCGGCCGTGCGACCATCGAGAACGCGATGCAGGACGAGCGCATCGTCGCGCAATTGTTCGACCAGATGCGTATCGACGCGCGCCAGGCCGCAACCGACGACGAAGCCGGCCAGCCCGCCGTGCAGATCGGCAATGGCTCGCTGCAGATCGTGCGCGGCGTCTTCGCGCCCGGTACGGCGCCGCGTCTGCAAGTGGTGCGCTACAGGCTGTCGAACGGGCGGATCGTGCGCTATGCATCGCCGCCGCTGTCGAATGTCGGCGAAGTGCGGCGCGCGTTGCAGTCGGGCGATTCGGGCGACGGCTGGACATCGATTCCGCTGATGGGCGGCGTGGCGTCGCTCGCGACGCGCGTCTACATTCCGGAAAAAGGCTGGACGACGCGCATGGGCGACGTGTTCGCGCAGATCAACCAGAACGACAACAACCTGAAAGTGCCGCAACTGGGCAACGCGCCGCTGGCGCGCGCCGTGTCGGGCGTTCAGGTCGCGGTCGGCGCGCGCACGCTGGCGACGCCGATCACGCGCGTCTTTCTGGTCGGAGAATGAACATGCGCGCTCCGAACCGGAAGAAGCAGCGCGGCGTCGCGATCATCAGCGCGCTCCTCGTCGTATCGCTCACGGCGATTCTCGTCTCGGGCATGCTGTGGCGTCAGCAGGTGCAGATTCGGCGCATCGAGAATCAGCGGCTGCTCGCGCAGGCGCAATGGATTTCGCGCAGCGCGCTCGACTGGACGCGTCTCATCCTGCGCTCGGAAGCCGATACTTCGCCGACGGTCACGTATCTCGGCGGCGTGTGGGGCGTGCCGATCGCGCGGACGAAGCTGTCGGATTTTCTCGGGCAGATCGGTGAAGTGCGCGCGCAGCAAGGCGCGTCGACGTATCTGTCCGGCTCGATCGAGGACGCGCAGGCGAAATTCAACCTGCGCAATCTGGTGTCGACGCCGACGCCCGGCGTGCTGACGATCAACGTCGCGCAGATTCAGGCGTTTCAGCGGCTGCTGACGATGCTCGGCATCAACGGTTCGCTCGCGAAGACGGTCGCGCTGCAGATGCGCGCCGGCCTCGCGCGCTCCGCAACGCGCTTCCAGACGCAAACGGGCAACAGCGCGACCACGGCGAGCGGCCAGAACAACGAATCGACGACGCTCGCGGCGATCGCGCAGGGCGGCGGCGCGGCCGGCGGCGGCAATTTCACCGACGATCCCGGCCTGAAGGACGCGGACAGCAACGCGCCGGTCGCGCCCTTGCAGATGATCACCGTCGATTCGCTGCTCGACGTGCCGGGTTTTTCCGCGGAAGCGGTCGCGAAGCTGAGGCCGTTCGTCACCGTGCTGCCGACGACGACCGCCGTGAACATGAACACCGCGCCCGCCGAAGTGATCGCCGCGCTGATCCCGGGCATGAATCTGTCGCAGGGACAAGCGTTCGTCGCGCGCCGCGAGACGGTGTTCTTTCACGACATCGGCAACGTGCAACTCGCGCTGACCGGCGCGGGCGTCAAGACGGTCTCGATCGATTCGAACGAGATGGACGTCACGACGAAGTATTTCGTGATCCACGGGCGCGTCGAACACGAGCGCGCGCAACTGGAGCGCACGACGCTCGTGTATCGCGATCCGACGACGCATACGACGCGCATCGTCTACACGCGTGATTCGCTGTAGAACCGATGCGCTGTTATTGATGAGAGGAAGTGGCCTTTGAGCACACTGATCGTTTTGTTACCGCCGCGCGATCCCGCGGTGCGCTCGGAAGAGTGGCATCTGCCGGATCTGCCGTTTCTGCTGCTCGACAAGCGCGGCGAGCCGCAACGCATCGGCCGCGCGGCGATCGGGCTGTTGCCGCGCGCGAGTGCGACCGTGCTGATCGTCGCTGCGCGCGACACGCTTCTGCTCGCCGCTGCCGTGCCGCCACTCAAGGGGCCGCGCTTGCGGCAGGCGCTGCCGAACGTCGTCGAGGATCAGCTGATCCAGGATCCGCAGACGTGCCACATCGCCGTCGATCCGGTCGCCCTCGCCGATGGCAAGCGCGTCGTCGGCGTGATCGATCGCGGCTGGTTCCGCTTCGTGGTCGGCGCGTTTTCGGGCGCGGGACATCGCAATCTGAAGGCCGTGCCCGCGATGCGCTGCCTGCCGGTTCCGGCCGCCGTGCCATTCGATGAAACCGGCGAAGCCGAAGAGATCGAAGCGCCGCCGCAGCCGTTTATCGCGGGGCTGCTCGGTCATGTCGTGTCGACCGCGCCCGCGCTGATCGGCGAAATGGCTGCGCCCTCGCCCGCCGCGCTCGGCGCGCCGCGCATCGAGGTGGCGATTGCGCGCGGCGAACGCGCGGCGCTCGGCGAAGGACTCGCGCTGCCCGCCGATTCGATCGAGGCAACGCTCGCCGCGCTCGCCGGCGATCAACCCGTGACGCTTTATTCGCTCGCCGATCTGCCCGGCGACGAACCGCGCCTGTCCGGTTCGCGCAATGCTGCGGCGGCCATCGCCGGCGCGCATCCGATCACGTTCGAGGCGCTCGCGCGCAACGCGCTCGCGTGCCGCTTCGACCTGTGCCAGTTCGAATTCGCCGCGCAACCGTGGCGGCTCGACCGCGCGACGATGCGGCGTCTGCGCGTGCCGATCGCGCTCGTGGCGGCGTCGGTGGTCGTGTCGATCATCGGCATCAACGTGCAATGGCTGCAGCTTGCGCGTCAGCGCGACGCGATCAGCGCGCAGGAAACCGAGCTCCTGCTCAACGCCTTCCCGAAGACGACGACCGTGCTCGATGCGCCCGACCAGATGACGCGCAATCTCGATCGTCTGCGCGTGGCATCGGGCGAGCTGTCGCCGTCGGATTTCCTGTCGCTCGCCGACGGCCTCGCGCGCTCGCTCGGTCCGGTGCCGGTAAACGGCGTCGCGGGGCTCGATTATCGCGAGCGTCGGCTGGAAGTGACCTTCAAGCCGGAGACGAAGGTCGATCCCGATCTTTCGAAGCGCCTCGCCGCGAACGGCCTGAACGGATCGATCGATACGAACACAGGCAAATGGACGATCAGGAGCGGCCAATGAAAGCGGAAATCGGACGTTCCCTGTCGGAATTCTGGGAAGCGCGCACGCCGCGCGAGAAGACCATTCTCATGTGGGGCGGCATCGCGGTCGGGCTCGCGCTCGTCTATCTCGTGCTGTGGGCGCCCGCCTATGAAGGCCGCGCGCGGCTGCGCGAATCGCTGCCGACGATGCAGCGCCAGCTCGCGACGATGACCGCGCAGGCCAACGACGCGCGCTCGCTCGCGCCCGCCGCCGAAGGCGTGATGCCGACCGGCGCCGCGTTTCGCGATGCGCTCGCGAAGTCGCTCGCCGACAACGGCATGCAGCCGACGCAGGTTCAGGTGATCGGCGCGGCGGTGCAGATTCAGTTGAAGAACGCGTCCTTTCCGAACTGGACGGCGTGGCTCGACGACGCCCGCAAGCAGTTCAAGGTGCAGGTCTCGGAGGCGCACGTTACGGCGCTGAAGCCGGATGGCCAGGTCGATCTGACGGCATCGCTGCAACCGGCCGGCACGAAATGAGTTACTGGACGCGACGAATCCGGCTCGCGTTGCCGGCGCTTTTCGTGATCGTGATTTCGGTCGCCGGCACGCTGCTCGCGATGATGCCCGCCGCGTGGATCGTGCCGCAGTTCTCGAAGGCAACGGGCGGCCATGTGAATCTGGTCGATCCGGCGGGCTCGCTGTGGAGCGGCTCGGCCACGCTGATGCTCGCCGCGGGCAGCGACGGCGCGGGCGCGACGCTCTTGCCGGGGCGCATCGAATGGACGACGGCGTTTCTGCCGCTCTTCACCGGCCGCGTTCACATGACCATGCGTCAGACCGAAGCGATGCCCGATGCCGTGATCGTCGACGCCACCACGCGCGGCGCGGTCATCACCGCCGGCCAGATCGCCGTGCCCGCGACGTTGCTCTCGGGCCTCGGCGCGCCGTTCAATACGCTCGATTTCGACGGCAGCGTGCGGCTCTCGTGGACGGAGTTCCGCCTGCTGAACCGCAATGCGTACGGGCAAGTGGTCGTCACGCTCGATGACATGGCTTCGCGCGTCTCGCGCGTGAAGCCGCTCGGTTCGTATCGCGTCGCGTTGCAGGCGCAGGGCGCGTCCGCGACCATCGATCTTTCGACGAGCAAAGGTCCGCTGATGCTCACCGGCAACGGCGCGATCTCACCGGAATCGACGTCGTTCCAAGGCACGGCGACGGCCGCGCCGGATCAGCGGGAAAACCTCGCGGGTCTGCTCAACCTGCTCGGCCGTCACACCGATCCGGACACGGTCGCCCTGACCTTCATGCGTTGATCAGCGGCTGGCGGCTTGCGCCGGACTCGACGCGGGCGCGGGCGCTTGAACCGCGCCCGTTTCGCGATCCATCTGCCCGACATCCCAGCCGCCGCCGAGCGCCTTCACCAGTCCGACCGACGACACCATCCGCTGTCCCGCGATGTTCGCGAGCTTCTGCTGCGCGGTGAATGCGGTCGTCTGCGCGGTCAGCACGCTGATGAACGCGACCGTTCCCGCCTTGTACTGATTGTTGATGATCGCGAGCGCCTGCTGCGCCGATTCCACGGCCTGCTGCTGCACGACGATTTCCTTCTCCAGAATGCGCAGCGACGCGAGATTGTCTTCGACGTCCTGGAACGCGGTCAGCACCGTCTGCCGATACGTCGCGACGTTCTGGTCGTAAGTCGCGCGCGCGGCTTCGGTGCGTGCGGAGCGCAGGCCGCCGTCGAAAATGGTCGCGGCGATGTCCGGCCCGAGCGTCCAGAAGCGCGACGGCGCGCGCAGCAATTGCGACAGCACCGAGCTTTCGAAGCCGCCTTGCGCGGAGAGCGTGAGCGTCGGGAAGTACGCGGCCATTTCGATGCCGATCTGCTCGTTCGCCGCCGCGGCCTTGCGTTCCGCCGACGCGATGTCGGGCCGGCGCTCGAGAATCGCGGATGGCATCTGCACGGGAACGGTCGGCGGCGTGGCGTCGAGCGGAATCGGCGGAATCGAAAACGTGGAAGCGGCCTCGCCGACGAGCACCGCGATCGCATGTTCGTATTGCGCGCGCGCGACGCCGTTATCGATGGCCGATGCCTGCGCCGACTGCAACTGCGTCTGCGCCTGAATCACGTCCGAACGCGCGACGATGCCCTGCGCGTACTGATTCTGCGTGAGCTTGAGCGATTGCTCGTAGGCCGCGACGGTGTCGTCGAGGAGCCTTTGCTGCGCGTCGAGCGAGCGCAACTGGAAATAGGTTTGCGCGAGCGTGGCCTGCGCGGACAGCCGCGCGTTGGCGAGATCGGCGGCGGCGCCTTCCTGGCCGGCCTTTTGCGCGGAGACCGTGCGCGACACGCTGCCCCACAGATCCGGTTCCCACGATGCGTCGAGCGCAAGGCTGAACTGGTTGGTGACGGCACCCGTCTGCCCGAGGCTGGAGCTGCTGGTCGACCGGTTGCCCGCGCCCGTTCCCGAACGCGCCGCCGAAGCCGATGCGCCGATCGTCGGGAAATACGCCGCGCGCGCCTCGCCGACGAGCGCGCGTGCCTGACGATACGCGGCCGCGTATTGCGCGATGGTCTGGTTCGATTGATTCAGGCGCGCTTCGAGATCGTCGAGGCGCTCGTCGCGATAGATGCTCCACCATGCGCCGCGATCGGCCTGGTCGGCGGGCTGGGCGACTTTCCAGCCCTCGGGCGCTTCCTTGTAGCTGGCCGGGACCGCCGTCGTCGGGCGCTGATAATCGGGCCCGACAGCACAGCCGGCGATGAACATCGCGAGCATGGCGGCGAGCGCCGTCGTGGTCAGGCGCGCGGCGGCGGAAGCGGGAAAGGCGGGGCGATACGGCATCTGCTTGTCGGAATTCCTGTCGGCGCCGCGCCGTTCGATATGACGGACGCGGCAAGCCGAAATGGTAACGGAACGCGACGGGCGCTCGTGCGGCGCGCGCGTCAGGCAGACGTTAGCGTAACGGGTTCGCCGTAAGGCGGGTGTTACGCAGCGGGTGGAATCGGTTACGACGCGTTACGGTGACGATTATCGTCCACTACCGGGACACGGCGAGCAGGGCGCCGAGAGCAACGGTCGCGCCGGCGCTTTCGCGGGCGCGGCCGCCGCCTTGCGACGCTGCCGGTTCTCGAACCATCCCATGCCCAAGACGACGAACGATCCGCCCGGCAGCAGGAACACGATCAGATACAACGCGAGTTTCCACGAACTCAGCTTCGGCGGGACGAAGTGACGGGAGGCGTCGGCGATCTTGCTGCTGATGGCGCCGAAGCGTCGGCGGGCGGTACGGACAAAGCGGGTCATCGAAAGGTCCTTCGGGCGTCGGCGAGCGACGGCGGGCGGTCAGAACATGGTCTCGGGCGGCGCATGAAGCGCGTAACTCGTTGCATAGAATAATATTGACTGTGCAACTACTTTTCAAGATACTGCTGATTGCTTTTCGCAATTGTTGCCTTTAGGAGACGCGGCGCAGTGTCACACTTTTGCATCCGCGGTTTGACCGATGTCGCATGAACGGCGAACCGCTTTACGATCCCGCGACGATCCAGCTCGAAACGAGCCTCGGCTACTACCTCGCGAAGGCGCGCAACGTGCTCGTCATGCGAACCGATCAGGCGTTGAAGCCGCTCGAACTCACGTCGCCGCAGATCGGCGTGATTCTGCTGCTCGCGTCGGGGCGGGCGCGCACGCCGCTGGAACTGTCGCGCGAGCTGTCGTACGACAGCGGCTCCATGACGCGCATGCTCGACCGGCTCGAGAAGAAGGGTTTCGTCAGCCGCGCGCGTAGCGAAGTGGACCGGCGAATCGTCGAACTCAGTCTGACGGAGCGCGGACGTGACGCGGCGGCGCGTTTGCCGGTGATCGGCGCGGCCGTGCTCAACGAGCAGTTGCACGGCTTTACCCGCGCCGAGCTGGATCTGCTGATCGCGATGCTCGCGCGCATCGTCGGCAATACGCCGATGGGCGACTGCGCGCCATGCATGCTCGACGACGACTTGCCCTGATTCATCGGAATTAACCTGCATTTCTGCGCCGATTTCACTGTCTGAGCAGAGAATGCCGCGACAAGAAATAGTTTGCGTGCGATGCGCGTTTCGAGCGCCGCGCGCCGGAGAAACCTTCGATGTCCACATCCACTGCGGGCACGCCCGCCACGCCGCCCACGCCCGTGCCGCTCACGGGCGGCATCCTCGCCCTTTTGACGATGGGCCTCGCGCTCGGCACCTTCATGGAAGTGCTCGACACGTCGATTGCGAACGTCGCCGTGCCGACCATTTCGGGCAGCCTCGGCGTCGCGACGAGCGAAGGCACGTGGGTCATTTCGTCGTACTCGGTCGCTTCGGCGATTGCGGTGCCGTTGACCGGCTGGCTCGCGCGGCGCGTCGGCGAGGTGAAGCTCTTCACGATTTCCGTGCTGCTGTTTTCGATCGCGTCGGCGCTGTGCGGGCTGGCTCACAACTTCGAATCGCTGATCGCGTTCCGGCTGCTGCAAGGCCTCGTCTCCGGCCCGATGGTCCCGCTGTCGCAAACCATCCTCATGCGCAGCTATCCGCCCGAAAAGCGCGGCCTCGCGCTCGGTCTCTGGGCGATGACCGTGATCGTCGCGCCGATCTTCGGCCCGGTGATGGGCGGCTATATCACCGACAACTACACCTGGCCGTGGATCTTCTATATCAACGTGCCGATCGGCGTGTTCTCGGCGGCGATCGCGTACTTCCTGCTGCGCGGCCACGAGACGAAGACGACGCAGCAGCGCATCGACGGTGTCGGATTGGCGCTGCTCGTGATCGGCGTCGCGAGCCTGCAGATGATGCTCGACCTCGGCAAGGACCACGACTGGTTCAACTCGAACTTCATCGTGACGCTGGCGATCGTGTCGGCGGTCTCGCTCGCGTTCATGTTCGCGTGGGAGTTGACCGAGAAGGAACCGGTGATCGACCTTTCGCTCTTTCGCGACCGCAACTTTGCGATGGGCGTGCTCATCACGTCGCTCGGCTTTCTCGCGTTCTTCGGCTCGGTCGTCGTGTTGCCGTTGTGGTTGCAGACCGTGCTCGGCTACACGCCGTGGCTCGCGGGTCTCGCCACCGCGCCGGTCGGGATTCTCGCGCTGGTGCTGTCGCCGATCATCGGGCAGAACATGCATCGGCTGAATCTGCGCGTGGTCGCGAGCTTCGCGTTCCTCACGTTCGCGTTCGTGTCGCATTGGAACTCGACCTTCACGCTCGATACGCCGTTCGACCAGATCATCTATCCGCGCTTGATTCAGGGCATCGGCGTCGCGTGCTTCTTCGTGCCGATGACGACGATCACGCTCTCCAGCGTCTCCGACGAACGGCTCGCGGGCGCCGCGGGCCTGTCGAACTTCCTGCGCACGCTGTCGGGCGCGATCGGCACGGCGGTCAGCACGACGTTCTGGGAAAACGACATGATCCGCCATCACGCGCGTCTGACCGAATCGGTCACGCCTTATTCGGCGGGCACGAACGCGTATTCGGACCTGCTGTCGGGACTCGGCTTGTCGGGACAGGCGCTGACCGCGCAACTGGATCGCGTGGTGTCGGCGCAGGCGTACATGATGTCGACCAACGACTTCTTCCGCATTTCGTTCTATGCGTTTCTCGTGCTGGCCGCGATGGTCTGGCTGACGCGGCCGAAGAAGGGCGCGTCAGCCTCGATGGGACACTGAACTACTGAGGCGTGAGCGGCGTGACCGACTGCCCCGGCTGGTTTTCCAGATTGAGCGGGACCGGCTGATCCAGCGGGCTGACCTGCACGCCGCTCGGCGCGGGTGCAGGCGGGGTCTGCGTGGCTTGCGGCGTTTCGGTCTTGCGCAGTCCGGGGCCGTTCTTGATGAACTGCTTGAAATCCGCGCCTGCCTGCCACGGATTCGGCTGGCAGCCGAGCGGATTATCGCAATGCGCGGCGAAACCGATCGTCGCGGTGCCTTCGTTGGTCGGCGTCTTGGTGATCTGATACGCGAGCGCGCGCTTGCCGCTCGACGGCCCCGCCGTCTGGATGATCGAATCGGTGACGGTCTGCAGCTTGTATTCGGAATGGTTCGTCACCCAGACCTGGGCGCGCGCCCACCACGCGTCGCATTCCGGCTTGCTCATGCAGGTGAGCGGTTGCGTGGCCTGCTCCATCGTCGTGCTGCTGACCTGGTCTTGCACGGCGCAGCCGCTAAAAAGGGCGAGCCATGCAGCCCCAAGCGCGGCGGCGGCGAAGTACTTCTTCTTCATTACTCCCCCGATCGTCGAAAAGTCGGCCATATTTTGACCCCTCAAATCGGATGATGTGATGACGCGTTTCCCTCTGTTGCATAAGCCGGAAACAATTGCCGCCGCGTGCTGACACCGCAGCGGAAAAATCGCCTCACGCGTTCGCGGGGTTCAGCTTGTAGACCTGATACGCCGCAACGAAGGCGTCGAACGTTTCGGTGTCGCTGCTTTCGACGACCGCCTGTTCCACAAGCGATTTTGCCGCAAGCTCGTTCATCACGCGCTCTTCTGCGACGGAAAGCGGACGCGCACGAAAATTTTCCGCGTGACGCGCGCTGAGATCGAGCGCGAACTCGTCGAAGGTTTGCTGCTTGTCGCGCATCGTTTGCAGCACGCGCGCGGACGGCGTGAGCGACGCATCGGCGATGCGCGGCCGCAGCGCTTCCAGCGCGCGCGTGTGATCGCCGTTGCCGTTTAGCGTGTCGAGCGTCTTCGCGACCGGTTCGATTGCATCGAAGAGTTCTTCGGCCCATTGCTGCATCGGCACGCTTGCGCCGTCGCGTTGCAGCGCGAGACCCGGCTTGCGCCCTTCCTTCGACACCGTCATGAAATTCGCGTTGGCTTCGATGCTCGCGCCGGGCGGCAACAGCGGGCTGTCTTCCAGTGCGCAATAGAGCAGATACGCATCGAGAAAGCGCGCGGTTTCGAGCGAGATGCCCGTCGGCACGAACGGATCGATGTCGAGGCAGCGCACTTCGATGTACTGCACGCCGCGCTCGGCCAGCGCATGCAGCGGACGTTCGCCCGAATGCGTGACGCGCTTCGGGCGGATCGTCGAGTAGAACTCGTTTTCGATCTGCAGCACGTTCGTGTTGATCTGCACCCATTCGCCGTCGCGCTGCGTGCCGATGGCTTCATACGGCGCATACGGCTGGCTCACGGCTTTGGCGAGCACGTCGAGATACGCGTCGAGATTGTCGTAGCTCGGCAGCAGATCGGCCTGCGCGGGATTGTTGGTGTATCCGAGATCGCTCATGCGAAGGCTGGTCGCGTGCGGCAGATAGAACGTGTCGGCATCGAACGTTTCCAGATGATGCTTCTTGCCGGCGACGAAGCGCTTGTTCAGCGCCGGCGACGCGCCGAACAGATACATCAGGAGCCAACTCGTGCGGCGGAAGTTGCGGATCAGCGCGAAGTAGCGCTCGGACTGAAAGTCTTTCGCGGACAGCGTGCTCGTCGCATCGAGCGCCTGCCAGGCGCGCCATACGTTTTCATCGAGCGAATAGTTGTAGTGGATGCCCGCGATGCATTGCATCGTGCGGCCGTAGCGCAGCGCGAGGCCGCGCCGGTACACCGTCTTCAACATGCCGATGTTCGACGTGCCGTAATAGCCGAACGGAATCTCGTCCTCGGGCGGCAGCGAGTTAGGCATCGAATTGTTCCACAGCAACTCGTCGCCCATGTGCGCGTACGCGAAGCGATGCAGCGCGTCGAGGCGATCGAGCGTGATCGCCACATCCGATTCGGCGGGCGTGATGAGCTCGACGAGCGCCTCGGAGTAATCGGTCGTGATGAGCGGATGCGTCAGCGCGGAGCCGAACGAGCGCGGATGCGGCGTCATCGCCAGCTTGCCCTGCGGCGTCACGCGCAAGCTTTCTTTTTCGATGCCGCGCAAGCCTTGGCGCAACGCGTCGGCATGCGGACCGGACGCGAGCGCGGCAAGCCTGCGCTCGAAAGCGCCGGCCTTGGTGTGAGCGGGATTCTTGTTTGCCATTGAAGCGTTCTGCGAGGAGCGCGAGCGCGTGTGCGCGCGGTCGTATTTTTAGGGTAGCGGGCACTTTAACATCTCGGTGTAAGGCGTGCTTGGGCCCATATCAGGCAAGGGATTGCGGGTTTTTCGGGAGATTCGCGGGAGATGCGCGGGAGATCCGCGGAATACGCGGCGGTGCGCTTTGGAGCCGCTTGGAGCGGCTCGCGAGGACATCGAAGCGCTCGCGCGTCATGTCGACGGCGAGCGCGCCTGCTTCATGCAACCTTGTTGGTTTCGTTGCGCGCGCGTTCGGTTTCGAGCAGCGTTTCCTTGCGCGGCGTGCCCCAGCGATAGCCGGCGATCGCGCCATCCTTGCCGATGACGCGATGACACGGAATCGCGAGCGCCACCGGATTCGACGCGCACGCATTCGCCACCGCCCGCACCGCGCGCGGCGCGCCGAGCGATTCGGCGATCTCGGTGTAACTGCGCGTCTGCCCATACGGGATGCGCCGCAACGCGTCCCATACGCGCCGTTGAAATGCGGTCGCGCCGATGTCGAGCGGCAAATCGAAGCGCTCGCGCGTGCCTTGCAGATACGCGCGAATCTGCGCGATGAACGGCTCCAGTTTCGCGGCATCCTCGACGCGTTCGGCCTGCGCGAAATCGGCGGCGAGCTGATCGACGAGCGTGGGCGCGTCGTCGCCGAATGCGATCTTGCAGACGCCCTTGTCGGTCGCGGCGATGAGCACGGCACCCAGCGGCGTCGCGGCGGTCGCGTAACGCACGGTCAGCCCAGCGCCCTGACGCTTATACGCGGACGGCGTCATGCCGAGTTCCGCGGGCACGGCCTCGTACATGCGCGACGGCGAGCCGAAACCGGCGTCGTGCGTCGCGCGCGTGACGTCGCGGCCGCGCTGCAACGCATCGCGCAGCACGCCGGCACGCTGCGCCGCCTGATACTGACGCGGCGAAATGCCGACGATTCGCGAAAACAGGCGCTGCAGGTGAAACGGGCTGACATGTACGGCGTCGCTCAATTGCGCGAGCGTCATGCGTTGCTGCGGATCGGCGTCGAGCACCTTGCATGCGCGCTCGACGATCGCGAGTTCGCGCGGCAGGCTCGTCGGCTGGCAGCGCTTGCACGCGCGGTATCCGGCTTGTTCGGCGGAGTCGGTCGTCGGAAAAAATTCGACGTTCTCGCGACGCGGCGCACGCGACGCGCACGACGGTCGGCAAAACACGCCGGTCGTGCGAACGGCGAAGAAGAAGGCACCGTCGGCGCGCTCGTCGCGATCGACGACGGCTTGCCAGCGGCTTTCATCGGAGGAAAAAACAGGGTTCGTGACGGTTTTCATGACGACCTCGATGGCTCTTGGGTACGTGACCACTGTAGAGCCGCCCAACTGAGGTTACGCGCCGATTCTTGCTCTGTCATCGGTCCGCGAAATCCGAAAAGTGACGCTCAGATACCACAAAGGGACGCCATAGGGGTTTTTACCGAAATTTCTATTGCGTCGCATCAAGTGGCTGTGTATGATTGGAACTGTCTCCTCCATGTCTCCTCCTGATATGGATTCAGCCCGCCCACTAAGGCGGGCTTTTTTTCGTCCGTGGTTTTTGCGTGTTCGAAACATCAGCGCGAAAAAAACCGGGCGCGTGGCCCGGTTTCTCGTAGACGATTACGCCGCCGTTACAGCACGTAGCGCGACAAATCCTCGTCTTGCGCCACATCGCCGAGCGCTCGTTCCACATACGGCGCGTCGATTCGCACAGGCTTGCCGGCATGATTGCCCGCCGCGAACGACACTTCTTCGAGCAGCTTCTCGATCACCGTATAAAGCCGCCGCGCGCCGATATTCTCGGTCTTCTCATTCACCGAAAACGCGATTTCCGCGAGACGCCGGATGCCGTCTTCCGCAAAGTCGAGCTCGACGCCTTCGGTCGCCAGCAGCGCCTTGTACTGCTTGACGAGACTCGCATCAGTCGAATTCAGGATCGATTCGAAATCGCCGACGGACAGCGAATCCAGCTCGACGCGAATCGGAAAGCGCCCCTGCAGTTCGGGAATCAGATCGCTCGGTTTGGCGAGATGAAACGCGCCGCTCGCGATGAACAGGATGTGATCGGTCTTGATCATCCCGTACTTCGTGTTGATGGTCGTGCCTTCGACGAGCGGCAGCAGGTCGCGCTGCACGCCCGCGCGCGAGACTTCGGCGCCGCCCGTCTCGCTGCGCGACGCGATCTTGTCGATCTCATCGAGAAACACGATGCCGTTCTGCTCGACGTTCTGCACCGCCTTGCTCTTGACCTCTTCGTCGTTGAGCATCTTGCTGGCTTCTTCGTCGGTCAGCAGCTTGAGCGCTTCCTTGACCTTCACCTTGCGGCGCGTCTTCTTGCCGCCGCCGATGTTCGCGAACATCGAGCGAATCTGTTCGGTCATGTCTTCCATGCCCGGCGGCCCCATGATGTCCATGCCGACTTGCGGCATTTCCACATCGAGCTCGATTTCCTTGTCGTCGAGCGCGCCTTCGCGCAGGCGCTTGCGGAAGGTCTGACGCGTGGCGTTGTCGCCGCCTTCGCTGCCCGACGACTCCATCGCGTTCGTGGCGCCGAATCCGACCGGCCGCGCCGTCGGCAGAAGAATGTCGAGGATGCGGTCTTCCGCGCGATCTTCGGCCTTCGTGCGGACTTTCTTCATCTCGGATTCGCGCGTCTGCTTCACGGAAATCTCGATCAGATCGCGCACGATGCTGTCCACGTCGCGGCCCACGTAGCCCACTTCGGTGAACTTGGTCGCTTCGATCTTGATGAACGGCGCGTCCGCGAGCTTGGCGAGACGCCGCGCGATTTCGGTTTTGCCGACGCCCGTCGGCCCGATCATCAGAATGTTCTTCGGCGTGATCTCCTGACGCAGCGGCTCGGCGACCTGCTGACGGCGCCAGCGGTTGCGCAGCGCGACGGCAACTGCCTTCTTCGCGCGCCCCTGGCCGATGATGTGCTTGTCGAGTTCGGAGACGATTTCGGAGGGAGTCATGGTGGTCATCGCAAAAGTCCTTTATTCGATCGTCTCGATGACGCGATTGTGGTTGGTGTAGATGCACATGTCGCCGGCGATGGTCAGCGCCTTCTCGACGATGTCGCGCGGCGAGAGATCGGTGTTCTCAATGAGCGCCTGCGCCGCAGCCTGCGCATAGGCGCCGCCCGAGCCGATCGCCGCGATGCCGTGCTCCGGATCGAGCACGTCGCCGTTGCCGGTGATGACGAGCGTGTTGTCCTTGTCGGCGGTGATCAGCATGGCTTCGAGGCGTCGCAGCATGCGATCGGTGCGCCAGTCTTTCGCCAGTTCGACGGCGGCGCGCGTCAGATTGCCCTGATGCTTCTCGAGTTTGGCTTCGAAGCGGTCGAGCAGCGAGAACGCGTCGGCCGTGCCGCCGGCGAAGCCGACCAGCACCTTGCCGCCATAGATGCGGCGCACCTTCTTCGCGCCCCCTTTCATGACGATATTGCCGAGCGTCACCTGACCATCGCCGCCCAGCGCGACCTTGCCGTCGCGGCGCACGGAGACGATGGTCGTGCCGTGAAATTGTTCCATGTGCGTTCCTTGGATAAACAGACGATGCGTGGCGATGAAAGTCCGCCGCGCAGTCGAGAATTCGATGGAGTGCACGGCGCGGGGTTCCGTCGGGCGTGAGGCCCGAGGCGGACGGCGCCGCGCTCGCGCTTGCCGCGATGAAGCTTTTGCGGCGCGCGTCGGATTCATTTTAGGGCGACGCCGGATTTATCAAGGCGTACGGTATCGGCGCTCGCCGTTTTTACCGGGCACAAAGCAAAAAAGGCATCCCTTCGTTGGATGCCTTTTTGCCGATGCGACTGCTTCTGCACAACTTTTTTGCGGCGGCGTCTTCCCCGTTGCGGGCGGTCCCGCGACGCTCGCCTGCCGACAGCGATTTCAGTCGCCGAACAGCTTCTGACGCAGTTCGCGGCGTTCCTGCGCTTCGAGCGACAGCGTGGCGGTCGGACGCGCGAGCAGGCGCGGAATGCCGATCGGCTCGCCGGTCTCTTCGCACCAGCCGTAATCGCCGGACTCGATGCGCGCGAGCGACTGCTGCACCTTCTTCAGAAGCTTGCGTTCGCGATCGCGCGTGCGCAGTTCCAGTGCATGTTCTTCCTCGATGGTCGCGCGGTCCGCCGGGTCCGGCACGATCACCGTTTCCCGCAGGTTCTCGGTCGTCTGGCCGGCATTCTTCAGAATGTCCGCTTGCAACTGTTCGAGCCGGTTCTTGAAGAAGGCGAGTTGATCCTCGTTCATGTAGTCCTTCTCGCTCATCTTCAGGATTTCGGCTTCGGTCAAGAGTTTCGTTGTCATCAGCTTGCTTCTTCAATGTAGGGCGATGTCTTCGCAACGCCCGCACTTGCGTTACCCGCATTCAGCGCATCCGTACGCTAGGGGCTACGCGACACGTCGATGCGGGGCCGAACTCCTCTGGAAACCGATATTGGATGATGCTCCGGAAGACCGGGCGCATTCGCATGGCCCCGGATTTCCGGCCCCGGTGCTTTGACTTGATTTGCCTTCCCCCGGCAAATCGAGGCATCGTCCCGACGGGACATCCCTTCTCCCAAGATCCGCTGGCCGAGCGCCTCGAAGACGCGCATTCAGCGGAACTGCCCTTCTCCAGTGGGGCTGTATTGTAACTGAACCGCAAATTCCAACTAAACCTACGGAAAACCCTGTCGATTTGCGCCGGAATTTCAAAAATATAACGCCTGAACGCGCAAAAAGCGATGACGCTTGGTGGGCGCGACTACATACGCGCACCGAAAGTCGGACATGAAAAACGCCGCGCGCGAGCCCTTCGCGGCGGCGTTCTGTGTCAGTGCCCGTTTTGTCGCCCCGCGTGATTCGCGGCAATCCAAGCGAGATGCATGCCGGATTACTTCACCAGGCAGGCGTCGAGGCCGTCGGTGATCAGATCCTTCGGCAGTTCGATGCCGATGAACACCATCTTGCTGTTCTTCTTCTCGATCGGCATCCACTTGCCGGCGAGATCGCTGCCCATCATCTGATGCACGCCCTGGAACACGACCTTGCGATCGACGCCCTTCATATAGAGCACGCCCTTGTAGCGCAACAGGCGCTCGCCATAAATCTGCAGAATGCCGCCGAGGAAGTCTTCGAGGCGGTTCGGATCGAACGGCTTGTCGCTGCGATACACGAACGACTTGATCTTGTCGTCGTGATGCGCGTGATGATGATGGTGATGCCCGTGCTCGTGATCGTGGCTGTGGTCGTGACCGCAGGTCGAATGATCGTGATCGTGATCATGGTCACGCGCGTGGTCATGATCGTGATCGTCTTCCGCGAGGAAATCCGGATCGATCTCGAGCTTCGAGTTCAGATTGAAGCCGCGCAGATCGAAAATTTCCTTGATGTCTGCGTCGCCGAAATTCACGACCTTGATCGCCGCGCGCGGGTTCATGTGCAGCAGGCGATGCTTCAGCGCTTCGAGTTCGTCGGCGGAAACGAGATCGGATTTCGTGATGAACAGGCGATCCGCGAAGCCGACCTGACGCTGCACCACTTCGTGCTGGTCGAGCTGCGCATTCGCGTGCTTCGCGTCGACGAGCGTGATGATCGCGTCGAGCAGGAATTCGTCGGCGACGGTGTTGTCCATGAAGAACGTCTGCGCGACCGGACCCGGATTCGCGAGGCCGGTGGTTTCGATCACGACGCGGTCGAAATCGAGCGTGCCCGCCTTCTTGCGGTTCGCGAGGTCTTCGAGCGCGCGCGCGAGGTCGCCGCGGATCGTGCAGCAGATGCAGCCGTTGCTCATCTGGATGATCTGCTCGTTCGTCTCCTGCACGAGGATCTCGTTGTCGATGTTCTCTTCGCCGAACTCGTTCTCGATCACGGCGATCTTCATGCCGTGCTTCTCGTTCAGGATGCGCTTGAGCAGCGTGGTTTTGCCGCTGCCCAAAAAGCCGGTCAGGATGGTTACGGGAATCATGGTGTCGCCTTTTAAGTTCGGGGAACGCGCGGAATCGAATATTGGAACATATTTGCGGAGCCGACGCTTCGTGCGCCCTTCGCTCGCGAATCGCCCTTAACTGAGGCCGATCACGCGATTTGCAACAGCAGCCCTTTCAGATACTCGCCTTCCGGAAACGCCGTCAGCAACGGATGATCCACGCCCGCGCCGAGCCGCTTGAGGATGCGCGCATCGGCGCGTGCGTCGGCCGCCGCGCTCGCGACGATCTTCTGGAACAAGTCGGCATCGATCGCGCCGGAACATGAGTACGTGAAAAGCAGGCCGCCTGGACGCAGCAACTTGAAGCCGCTCAGATTGATGTCCTTGTACGCGCGCGCGGCGCGATCGACGGTTTCCTTCGACGGCGCGAACTTCGGCGGATCGAGCACGATCAGGTCGAAGCGCCGGCCTTCGTCGTAGAGACGGCGCAGCGTCTTGAACGCATCGGCGTCGAGCCATTCGGCTTTCTCCGCGTCGAAGCCGTTGGCCTTCACGTTCTCCCGCGCGAGCGCGAGCGCTTCGCCCGATGAATCGACGGAGACCACGCGCGTCGCCCCGCCTTTCAGCGCGGCCAGCGAGAATCCGCCCGTGTAGCAGAAGCAGTTGAGCACTTCGCGGCCTTGCGCGTTCTGCGCAACGAGCACGCGGTTGTCGCGCTGATCGACGTAAAAGCCCGTCTTGTGGCCGTTGCGCACGTCGACGTGATAGCGCACGCCGCATTCGTTCGCGATGAGCGTCGCCGGAGGCGCGTCGCCGGCGAGCACGCCGGTCGTCTGTTCGAGACCTTCCTTCTGGCGGATCGACACGTCCGAGCGCTCGTAGACGTTCGCGCAACCGGTCGCATCGACGAGCGCCTGCACGATCGCGGCTTTCCATGACTCGACGCCCGTCGCCATGAACTGGCAGACGAGCTGTGCGTGATCGCCGGTATCCGCGACGTAGTAATCGACGATCAGGCCCGGCAAGCCGTCCGCTTCGCCGAATATGAGGCGCGTCGCGCCGGTGTCCTTGACCATCGTGCGCCGATGCGCGACCGCGCGCTGCACGCGGCGCTTGAAGAACGCGTGATCGATGGGCTCGCTTTCATCGAACGTCCAGACGCGCGCGCGAATCTGCGATTGCGGGCTGTACGACGCGCGCGCGAGAAAGCGTCCGTCGGCCGCGCGAATGACGACCGTCGCGCCCGGCGCGGGATTGCCGTCGATGCGCGCGATGGCGTTCGCATAAATCCACGGATGGCGGCGGACGAGCGACTTGTCCTTCGCCGGTTTGAGCGTGATGGTGTCCATTGCAAGCCGAGGCGGCGCGCAGGGCGCTCGCGGAGTTAATCGCGCTTCTTCGCGCGCGGGTGCGCCGCATCGTAGACGCGGGCGAGGTGCTGAAAATCGAGCGATGTATAAATCTGCGTGGCCGTGATGCTTGCATGGCCGAGCAGTTCCTGCACCGCGCGCAGGTCGCCGCTCGATTGCAGGACGTGCGTGGCGAACGAATGCCGCAGCACGTGCGGATGCACATTCGACGGAATGCCCGCGAGCAGCGCGAGCCGCTTCACGCGTTCGCGCACCACGCCGGGCGACATGCGGTTGCCGCGCACCGAGAGAAAGAGCGCGTGCGGTTCGAGCTTGACGAACTCGTCGCGCACGGCGAGCCAGGCGCGCAGCGCTTCGACCGCCTTGCTGCCGACCGGCACTTTGCGCATCCGCTTACCTTTGCCGAGCACCGTGACTTCGGCGCCTTCCAGATCGATCCAGCCTTCGGACCGGTGTTCGGCAGTGTCGACGTGGCGAACGTCCAGCCCGACCAGTTCCGCGAGCCGCAGACCCGACGAGTAGAACAGTTCGAGTATCGCGTGATCGCGCAGCGCTTCGGTCGTATCGGCTTGCGGCGCGTCCATCAGCCTCGCGGCGTCATCGACGGAAAGCGCCTTCGGCAGCGTCTTTTCGCGCTTGGGCGCGCGCACCGTCGCGACCGGATTCGCGGGCATCTCGACGCGCTCGGCGAGCCATCGATAGAACGCGCGCCATGCCGACAGCCGATGCGCGATCGAACGCGACGATAATCCGCTCGCGTGCGCGCGCACGACCGCGCCGCGAATATCGGCGGATGTGAGCGATTCCAGTGGACGATCCTTGGCGAGCGCGCGCAGCTCGCTCAACTCGTGCGTATAGCCGCGCAGCGTGTGCTCGGAAAGATGCCGCTGATGCTCGAGCATCGCGAGATAGTCGGCGATCACGTCGGCGGTGGCGTTCATCGTCAATGCGGCAGCAGGCGGGAAAGCGCGGCGCTCGCGAGCGCGCCGATCTGCGTGAGGAAATCCGTCGCCATGCCGTCGTGGAAGCGGCGCGGAT
Organism: Caballeronia sp. ATUFL_F2_KS9A; assembly: GCF_023630765.1. Lineage (NCBI taxonomy): Bacteria > Pseudomonadati > Pseudomonadota > Betaproteobacteria > Burkholderiales > Burkholderiaceae > Caballeronia > Caballeronia sp. ATUFL_F2_KS9A. The sequence goes on from NZ_JALQEK010000022.1 coordinate 96,025, forward strand.
CAGGCGAGCCCATGACGAGCAGGCCGAAGCTCGGCGCATCCGGGCCGGCTTGCGGATCGCGCAGCGCGATGAGCGACACGGATTCGATCTTGCGGTCGATGTCGGACGGGCCGTCGCTCGGCGCGACCGTCGCCGATGCCGAGTTCGCCGCGCCCAGCCACTGCGCGGCGGCGAAGCCGGTATTCACGCCGCAGTACGGCGCGGCGAGACCGGTCGTGAAAAGGCGTACTTCCTCGCCGACCTGACGGGCGAAATCGGCTTGGCGATACGCTTCGTCGATATCCCACACGCGCAGCGCGGCGTGCGGCACGTCGAAGATTTCGCACAGCCCCTTGCTGATGGTCGCGGGCAGCGCGTACGGATCGCGCTGCGAGATTACGCGCACGGTCCAGCGATTGAACTTGGTCGAGATGCTGTCGTTTTCGTGGCCGTAGCGCAGCAATTCGGCGAGACGCCGTTCGAGCTGCTTGTTCTTGTCGCGCAGCATTTCCATCTGGCGTTCCTGCAGCGACACGGCCGCTTTGCCGTGCGGATTCGAAAGCCGGATGGTGCCGAGCAGTTCCGCGTGCTCGACGAAGAAATCAGGGTTGTCGAGCAGATAGTCGGCGACTTCGCGTGGATTCATGGTGACGTGTATGCGTTAAACGATGCGATCGAGCTCGATCTCGCCTTCGAAGACCGTTGCGGCGGGCCCGGCCATGAAGAGCGCGGCGGTTTCGTTCTTCGCGCCGTCCCAGCTGATCGTGAGCGTGCCGCCGTGCGTCTCGACGCGAACGGGCGAATCGAGCCGGCCGCGGCGAATGCCGGCCGCCACCGCCGCGCACGCGCCCGTGCCGCACGCGAGCGTTTCGCCCGCGCCGCGCTCGTAGACGCGCAGTTTCACCGAATGCCGATCGACGATCTCCATGAAGCCCGCATTGACGCGCTTTGGAAAGCGCGCGTGACGTTCGACGAGCGGACCTTCGGTCAGAACGGGATACGCCTCGACGTCATCGACGATCTGGACCGCGTGCGGATTGCCCATCGACACGACGGAAATCCAGCGCCGGTCGTTGATCGAGCCGTTCACGTCGAGCGGCCAGAGCGTGTCGTTGCCTTCCTTCCGGCCTTCGAGACCTTGCGCGTCGAACGGCACTTTCGGCGGATCGAACACCGGCGTGCTCATATCGACGACGACTTCGCCGTTCTCCTGCATCGTCAGCGTGATGACGCCGTTTTGCACCTGCACGCGCACCGTCGATGCATCCGTCAGACGCCGGTCGCGGACGAACTTCACGAAGCAGCGCGCGCCGTTGCCGCAATGCTCGACTTCACCGCCATCGCAATTGAAGATGCGGTACTTGAAGTCGACGCCTTCGATCGTCGGCTTTTCCACGAGCAGCAACTGATCCGCGCCGACGCCGAAATGACGGTTCGCGAGCGCGCGCACCTGTTCGGCGGACAGATCGAGCGCCTGCGTGTAGCCGTCGAGCACGACGAAGTCATTGCCCGCGCCCTGCATTTTTGTGAATTTCAGTTTCATGGCCGCTATTGTATGTGAGCCGCGATGCCGCGTTTCGCGCGATTCAGGCGTCAATAAAAGCTCGGGTCGCCCGGCGGGCGCGTCTTGAAGCGCTTGTGAACCCAATAATATTGCTCGGGCATGCGCGGAATCTGCTCTTCCAGAAACGCGTTCATGCGGCGCGCGTCGGCCTCGTCGTCGCCGCTCGGATAATTTTCCCAAGGTTTGAAGACTTTCAGCCGATAACCCTTGTAGTTCGGCAAAACTTCTCCGATGAAGGGCACGACCTGCGCCTTGCCCGTCTTCGCGAGCCGGCCGACGGCGGTCAGCGTGCACGTCGGGATGCCGAAGAACGGGACGAACGTGGAGTTGCGCATGCCGTAGTCCATGTCCGCGCCGAGCATCACGGGTTTGCGATCGCGCAGCCAGCGCAGCACGATGCGCGCGCTGTCGGCGCGGCTCGCCATGTCGGCGCCGAAACGGGCGCGCTGTCTCTTCGCCAGTTCCTCGATCTGCGGATTCGAAAACGGCTGATACAGCGAACCGCAGCGCCGATGCAGCGAGTAGTTGAGAAAGATCGAGCCCGCCTCGATGCCGACGAAATGCAGTCCGAGAAAGAGCGTGGGCGGAAGATCGGGATCGGTGAGATCGATGGCGCTATCGACTTCGATCAGCTTTTCGAGCTTCTTCGCGGAGCCGAACCATTGCACGCTGCGCTCGACGTAACTGCGGATCGCGTGCCGAAAGTGCTTCTGCGCGATGTCCTCGCGTTTTTCGTCGGACCACTCGGGGAAGCACAGCTTCAGATTCGTATGGACGATGCGCTTGCGACGGCTCGGAATCTGATAGAGCAGCCAGCCGAGGCCGTCGCCGAAACGCGCGGTGATGCCGTATGGAATCACCGCGAGGAATTTGAGAAAACCGATGGCGAGCGCCACGCCGATACGACCTAGCATGACTCGCTCCGGCGGGCGGACGAGTGGAGCGGGACCGAGGAAGTCAAAAGGGTCAATTCTGTGAAAACTAAGGAAACCGGTATAATAAAACCTTCGCCGAGTTAATGGACAACTTGCGGGGCGAAGCGGGTCGGAGTCTTCTTACTTTCGAGAAGCGCCGGCCTGGAAGCACATCCGCTAAAGCGTCGCCGCTTCAGACTCCAAAAGAAGACGGCTACGTGAATATCAACCGTACTTTTATTGGAGTCTGAAGCGTGTCGAACGACTACCTCTTTACTTCCGAATCCGTTTCCGAAGGCCACCCGGACAAGGTTGCCGACCAAGTCTCCGACGCCATCCTCGACGCCATTCTGTCGCAGGACAAATATTCGCGCGTCGCCGCGGAAACGCTGTGCAACACCGGTCTCGTCGTCCTCGCGGGCGAAATCACGACCACCGCCAACGTCGATTACATCCAGGTCGCGCGCGACACCATCAAGCGCATCGGTTACGACAACACCGACTTCGGCATCGACTATCGCGGCTGCGCGGTTCTCGTCGCGTATGACAAGCAATCGCCGGATATCGCGCAAGGCGTGAACAAGGCGCACGACGACAATCTCGATCAGGGCGCGGGCGACCAGGGCCTCATGTTCGGCTACGCCTGCGACGAAACGCCCGAACTGATGCCGCTGCCGATCCACCTTTCGCATCGCCTCGTCGAGCGTCAGGCAAACCTTCGTCGCGATGGCCGTTTGCCCTGGCTGCGTCCGGACGCGAAGTCGCAAGTCACCGTGCGTTATGTCGATGGCCGCGCGCATTCCATCGATACGGTCGTGCTGTCGACGCAACATTCGCCGGACATCGACCTGCCGCAACTGCGCGAAGCGGTGATCGAAGAAGTCATCAAGCCGACGCTGCCGAAGGAACTCATCAAGGGCGACATCAAGTTTCTGGTGAACCCGACGGGCCGCTTCGTCATCGGCGGTCCGCAGGGCGACTGCGGTCTGACGGGCCGCAAGATCATCGTCGACACGTACGGCGGCGCGGCTCCGCACGGCGGCGGCGCGTTCTCGGGCAAGGATCCGTCGAAGGTCGACCGCTCGGCGGCGTACGCGGGACGTTATGTCGCGAAGAACATCGTCGCGGCCGGTCTCGCATCGCGCGCGCTGATCCAGGTTTCGTACGCAATCGGCGTGGCACGTCCGACTTCGGTGATGGTGAACACGTTCGGCACGGGCCGCGTGTCGGATGCCGAAATCACGAAGCTCGTTCTGGAGCATTTCGATCTGCGTCCGAAGGGCATCATCCAGATGCTCGATCTGCTGCGCCCGATCTACGAAAAGACGGCGGCATACGGTCACTTCGGCCGCGAAGAGCCTGAATTCTCGTGGGAAGCCACCGACAAGGCGCTCATGCTGGCCGAAGCGGCGGGCACGGAGCCGGTCGCAAGCGTGGCGTAACGCCATTCGCCGAACGCGCGGGACAAGAACCGGCAAGCATCGCGCTTGCCGGTTTTTTTTCGCCTGCGCGGCGCGTTTCTTGCGACCGAACCGGACGGCAAAACCGATCATCCACGGAGCCGTCATGCCGTTCGAAACGCTTCTTTCTCCCGTCACAATCGGCAATCTCGAACTGCCGAATCGCGTGGTGATGGCGCCGCTCACGCGCAATCGCGCGTCGCAGCCCGGCGATGTACCCAGCGAAATGAACGCGCACTATTACGCGCAGCGCGCGGGCGCGGGACTCATCGTGACCGAGGCGACGCAGGTTTCGCGGCAAGGTCAGGGTTATGTCGCGACGCCCGGCATCTATTCCGACGCGCAGGAAGCCGGATGGAGAGCCGTCGTGGGCGCGGTTCACGCGCGGCACGGGCGCATCGCGTCGCAGCTGTGGCATGTGGGGCGCGTGTCGCATCGATCGCTGCAGGAGGGCGATGCGCCGCCCGTCGCGCCGTCCGCGATCCGCGCGCGCGACACGCAAGTGTTCGTGAGACACGATGACGGCACCTACGGCATGACCGACGCCGACGAACCGCGCGCGCTTGAGATCGGCGAGTTGCCGGGCATCGTGCTGCAGTTCGTCGATGCCGCGCATCGCGCCAAGCGCGCCGATTTCGACATGATCGAAGTCCACGCGGCCAACGGCTATCTGCTGCATCAGTTCATGGCGACGGGCACCAACCATCGCACCGACGAGTACGGCGGCGGCATCGAAAATCGCGTGCGGCTGGTCGTCGATGTGCTGGAGGCGGTCGCGGGCGTGATGGGCGCGAATCGCGTCGGCATCCGGATATCGCCGAACTTCACGGGATTCGATCTGCACGACGATGAAGGCGAAGCGTCATCGCTGTATCTGGCGCGCGAGCTGAAGCGCATCGGCATCGCGTATCTGCATCTGGCGGAAGGCGACTGGGCGGGCGGCGCGCCGCTTTCGGACGGCTATCGAGACGCGCTGCGGGAGGCTTACGACGGCGCGATCATCGTCTGCGGCGAATACACCGCGGAAGAAGCCAATACGCGCATCGAACGAGGCGAAGCCGACGCCGTGGCTTTCGGTCGCGCGTTTCTCGCGAATCCGGATTTGGTCGAGCGCTTCAGGATGAACGCGCCGCTCAACGCGCCCGACGAGGCGACGTTCTACGGCGGCGGAGAGAAAGGCTACACGGACTATCCGACGCTCGACGAGGCCGAGCGCAAGTGAGGGATTGCGCGATTGCGCGATTCAGCGCGCCGCGAACGCGTACCAGCCGGCGCTCGTCGCCGACACGCGACGCGGACGACGGCTCGTCAGCGCAGCCGCTTTCGGCTTCGGCGCGGGCGCGCGCAACTGCACCGGACGGCGCAACAGCGCGCGCAACGACACCCGGCGCGAGGCCGCGCGCACGCGCAAATTGAAGAAGAAACCGCGGAACCACGACCGGATGCCGTCGACCGGATGCACGTTCTTCAGTTGCTCGGCGAGCAATTGCGTGCGGGTGGAGTGATGGCGCAGCGCGCGGATCATGCCGCGGCGCGCAGGACGCGCGGCTCGCGATGCGACGCGAGTAAGTCCGATAGCGATTCGGTGGTTCATGTCGGCGGGAAAGGTCGGTTTGCGTGGAAGCAGACTCGACGATAGTCGTCTCAAAAATGAAGTTCAACGCTTCGATTCAACAGCAATTGCGAAGTTGCACCGAATTGATGCGGATCAATGTACAGGACCCGTATTACCCGGGTAAGTCCGCGTTTTCCCTGCCGTTTCATGAAGCGGCTGCTTATAAAAATCGGCGGAAGCGTTCTCGCATGGGCCTTCCTGCGCTGCCGGATTTACAATCCCCGTATTCGCCCCAATTCCGGATATAGCGTCGACGGCATGAAGAAATTCGAAAGCCGCCGGAGCCAAGAACTGAAATGTCTGATCAAAACCTGCTGAAATCGAAGAAGGAACAGGTGCACGAGCTGCGTCGAAACGGCTACGTGATCGTGAAAGGGCTGGTTTCGCAGGAACGCCGCGACGCGATGCTCGAAGTCGCGCGCCGGCAACTCGCCGAGGCCGCCGCGCCGGTCGAGTTCGAGGCCGATCTGAAATATCCCGGCGCGCCGGATTCGAAGGACGCGCCCGGCGGACACACCGTGCGCCGCCTGCTCGACGCCTACGCGCGGCATCCGCTTTACGCGGAGTTCGCGACATCGCCGGAAGTGCGCGGATGGATGGAGTTGTATTTCGGCGAGACGCCGTATTTGTCGCGCGCGCATCACAACTGCATGATGACGAAGCACCCGGCGTACGGCAGCCTGACCGGCTGGCATCGCGACGTGCGCTACTGGGCGTTCGAGCGCGACGATCTCGTTTCCGCGTGGGTCGCGCTCGGCAACGAAACGGTGGAAAACGGCGCGCTGTGGTTCGTGCCGATGTCGCACAAGCTGCCGTTCACATCGGATCGCTTCGACGACGCGAAATTCTTCCGCTCCGACTTGCCCGAGAATGCCGCGCTGATCCGCACGGCGGTGTCGCCCGCGCTGGAACCGGGCGACGTCGTGTTCTTCCACTGCAACACGCTGCATTCGGCGGGCAAGAACCTCACCGATCAGGTGAAGTTCTCGCTCGTGTTCACGTATCGCGGCGCGAGCAACGCGGCGCTGCCCGGCACGCGCTCGGCGTCGAAGCCGGAAGTGCCGCTCGTCTGACGTCTGAGCGTTTGAGCGTTTCAGCGTTTCGACGGAATCGTGAGGCCGATCAGCCCGGCGAGCGACGCGACGATGCCGCCCGCGATCAGCCAGATGGTCTTGTTCGTGGGCGAGCCGGTGAAGAAGCGCGCGACGTCGCTGGAGAGCGAATGAAACGACTGGCCGCCGAAATACAGCAGCACGACGCCGCCGACTAGCAGCGCAACGGAAATCGCTCGGGTCATGGCGTGGTCTCTTGGCTGGAAAAGCGCGTCAGGTTAGCGGGTCGGCGCTCGCGCGTCCACTCACGCCGCCTGCGCCTGCTCGCGCGTGTACGGCTGAATCTTGCGCAGGAGGTCGGCCATCACGTACTGATGATCGCTTCTGCTCGTCCACGCGCCGAGGTTGTATTTGACGCCGGTGTCCGTGTAATCGGTCACGGCGACCCACGGCGCCGACGGCCCGTCCTGCACGATGCGCGGATCGTCGCTCATCAGCTTGCGCAGTTCCTCGAGCACACGCTCGACCTTCAGCCCATGCTGTGCCTGAAAGTTGATGACGACGCGACGCCGATCGTTCGCGCTGTAGTTCGTGATGGCGTTCGCCCAAATGAGGCTGTTCGGCACGAACATGATGATGCCGTCGGCTTTCGTGAGGCGCGTCGTGAAAAGTCCGATCTCGTTGACCGTGCCCGCCGTCGTTCCGACGCCTTCGATGTAATCGCCGACGCGAAACGGGCGCAGCAGCAGGAGCATCAGGCCGGCCGCGATGTTTTGCAGCGTGCCCTGCAGCGCGAGGCCGATGGCGAGGCCGGCAGCGCCGAGCACGGTCAGGATGCTGGCGGCGGCAATGCCGAGCTTGCCGAGCGCGGCGACGATCGCGACGACGCGGATCGCCCACAACGCGAGGCTGGCGAGCACCGGCGTGAGCGTGGCATCGACATTGGTGCGAGCGAGCGTGCGGCGCAGGGTGTTCGCGACGGCGTTCGAAATCCACCAGCCGACCGCGAGAATCAGCAGCGCCAGCAGAATATCGATGCCGTAAGTCACGGCAATTGCACCAAACGAATCGTAAGCGGGGCGAAGTCTGTCGATCGAATCCATGGGTAGCGGTCCTTCAAAACGAATCTGCTTTTGTCCGCGATCGCGTTGGATCGTTCCCCTTGCTGGCCATCCGGCCTATACCGAATAGCGGGACGGCATCGCGTGCCGTGCGCGCCCAGCCCCGATTGGCTTACCATTGACGCCCTCGACAGCGTGCGTGTCCGCGCGTGCCGCGTGAAAGGCACGTTGTCCGTTCCAGTCCGTTCAATTCGCCATCCGCAGAGGAAATCCGTCATGGCCTACGAAGCAGCCTCCGAGCGTTACACGCAAATGCAATACCGCACTTGTGGCAGGAGCGGGTTGAAACTTCCTGCGTTGTCGCTCGGTTTGTGGCACAACTTCGGCGATACGACGCCGATCTCCACGCAACGTGAAATCCTGCGCACGGCGTTCGATCTCGGCGTCACGCATTTCGATCTCGCGAACAATTACGGCCCGCCGTACGGCAGCGCCGAAACGAACTTCGGGCGCATCTTCAAGGACGACTTCCGCCCTTATCGTGACGAACTGTTGATCTCCTCGAAAGCCGGCTGGGACATGTGGCCCGGTCCGTACGGCCAGGGCGGCGGCTCGCGCAAATACGTGCTGGCGAGCCTCGACCAGAGCCTGAAGCGCATGGGCCTCGATTACGTCGACATCTTCTATTCGCACCGTTTCGACGCCGATACGCCGCTCGAAGAAACCGCTGGCGCGCTGGCGACGGCCGTGCATTCGGGCAAGGCGCTTTACGTTGGCATCTCGTCGTACTCGGCGTCCAAAACACGCGAGATGGCCAAGCTGCTTGCCGAGCATAAGGTGCCGCTGCTGATCCATCAGCCGTCGTACAACATGCTGAACCGCTGGATCGAAGAAGACCTGCTCGACACGCTCGACGACATCGGTGCGGGAAGCATCGCGTTTACGCCGCTCGCGCAAGGTCTGCTGACCAGCAAGTATCTGAATGGCGTGCCGCAGGACGCGCGCGTCAACAAACCGGGCGGCGGCTCGCTCAAGCAGGAACATCTGAGCGATGCGAACCTCGCGCACGTCCGCAAGCTCAACGATCTCGCGCAGAAGCGCGGCCAGAGCCTCGCGCAGATGGCGCTCGCGTGGGCGCTGCGAGGCGGGCGCGTGACCTCGGTGCTGATCGGCGCGAGCCGCGCGGAGCAAGTCGTCGAGAACGTCGGCGCACTGAAGAATCTCGATTTCTCGAAGGAAGAACTCGCGGAAATCGATCAGCACGCGAAGGAAGGCGGCATCAACCTGTGGGAAAAACCGTCGACGGATCAGCGCATCTGACACGCGTGCGGCCTTTCGCCAGAAGGGTATTTCGAGATACGCGCGGCATCCGTTGCTATCATGCGGACTCGGCGGCTTTTGCGCAGCGATAAGAGTTGCCGCCGAGGCCGGCCACCGGCCGCGCAGTCAGCCGAAAGTGCATTTCTTCTGCACGCACGTTCGCCCACGAGGCGCGCGTGCGCGCCACCGCCGCCGTATCGACGTTCGGACCGCGAAACGACTATCGGGTTAAAATAGCCGATTGCGCCGGGCTGTCAGTTTTTTTGCGCGAAGTTCACGCGTGGCGCGGCGTGAATCGCTGTCCTCGCATCGCGGGTTTCGGATCAATCGGCGACCTTCACCATTCGATCGTCCCGTTCGGACAGCGCAGCGCCCCTCGTTGCGCCCTCGTAGCGCGCTTTGTTTTCGACATCGGCCCGGCGTGGCATCCGCCGCCAGCCAGGCGCGAGCGTCAGAGCGTCACCGCTTTCGCACAGTTAGAGCACAGTTCAAGAAGCCATGAGCAACCTTAATTCTCAAACCGTTCTGAGCGTCCATCACTGGACCGACACGCTTTTCAGTTTCACCTGCACCCGCGACAGCTCGTTCCGCTTCGAGAACGGCCAGTTCACGATGGTAGGTCTCGAAGTCGACGGCAAGCCGCTTCTGCGCGCGTACAGCCTCGCGAGCGCGAACTACGAAGAGCATCTCGAATTTCTGAGCATCAAGGTTCCGGACGGCCCCCTGACCTCGCGCCTGCAACATCTGAAAGTGGGCGATTCCGTGCTGATCGGCAAGAAGCCGACGGGCACGCTCGTCGCCGACAATCTGCTGCCCGGCAAGACGCTGTGGCTGCTGTCGACCGGCACGGGCCTCGCGCCGTTCATGTCGATCATCAAGGACCCGGACGTCTACGACCGCTACGAGAAGATCGTGCTGACGCACACGTGCCGTTTCGTCGACGAACTCGCGTACAAGGATTTCATCACCGAGCACTTGCCGGCGCATGAGCATATCGGCGAAATCGTGTCCGAAAAGCTCGTCTATTACCCGACGGTCACGCGCGAGGAGTTCGCGAACCGTGGTCGCATCACCGATCTGATCGAGACCAAGAAGCTGTTCGCCGATCTCTCGGTCGAGCCGTTCTCGGTCGAAAACGACCGCGTGATGCTCTGCGGTAGCCCGCACATGCTGCGCGACACGCGCGAACTGCTCGACGCGATGGGCTTCCAGGAAGGCAGCAACAGCCATCCTGGCCACTACGTCGTGGAAAAGGCGTTCGTCGGATAAGCTGTCTCGACGTCGCGATTGCACAAACCGGAGCCTCGCGCTCCGGTTTTTTTTCGCCTCGACGAAATCACCATACGCGCGTCGCTGTTACAAATTGACCACGGTCCGTAGGTCTTTTTCCTACGCATTATGCGCAGCGGACTTGGCAAACGACATGAAGTTCGACCGCCGAAGCCTTGCGCGACATGGATTTATCATTTTTTTGAGATATGATGCGTTTACTTTTTGACGGCGCAGGCCATCCCGTAGTCCGTCAACGATGTTACTGAGTGTAAATTCGGTTACGCCGCTCGTGAGTTACCCGAGGACGTAGCTCCAGTTGCGCTCGAAGCGAGGATAGTGAATGAACCCGTCGGCCACGATCACGCTCGATGAGAACCCGATTCGCCGCGCTCCGCTGCGCGCGGTTCCGTCACCGTCGCCGGAATGCTCCGGCGCGTCGTTTGCCTCACCCTATTCCGCGCTGATCGACGCCAAGCTCAAGGGCGACCGTCAGATTCAGCGTCTCACCGCCCGCGTCCAGGAACTCGCCGCGCTGCTCGCCGCCACCGAAGAGCGCGCGCGTCAGGCGCTCGCGCAAGACCTGCACGACGCGAGCGGCGCCGCGCTCACCGTCGCGAATATCGCGCTCGCTCGCGCCGAGCACTGGCTGCCCGCCGATGCGCCCGCCGCGCTCGACGACGCGCTGCATCAGGCGCGCGCGGCGCTCGCGGATGTCTGCGAGACGAGTCATCGCATCGTCGAGGGATTGCAGACGCCGACTTTCGATGCCAACTTCGCCGCCACGCTGGCCGGCTGGATCGCGGATTTCGGCGCGCGCACGGCGATCGCCGTCGATTTCTCCTGCCCCGACGATGCGCGTCTCGATCGCATGTCGCACGACATGTCGCTCGCGCTCTTTCGCGTGATGCAGGAAGCGCTCGGCAACGTCGCGCGTCACGCGCACGCCGGGCATGCGCGCGTGTCCGTCGCGCTCGACGGACAAGGCGTGATCCTGCTCGTCGAAGACGATGGCGTCGGCATCAGCGCGGCGGCGCGTCGCAAGAGCGGACGCTTCGGCCTTTCCGGGATGCGCGCGCGCTGCGAGGCGCTCGGCGGCAATCTGCGCGTCGCGGCGGCGAAGCCTGCCGGCACTTGCGTGCGCGCGCGTTTCCCGTGGGCTGCGGCGGGTCCGGGCCTGTTCACGCTCAGCGTGGTCAACGCCTGAGGCCGCCGCGATGCTCAGAATCCTGCTCGCCGACGATCACGGCATCGTGCGCCGCGGCGTCGCGCAATTGCTGCTGGAACGCGGCGTCGCATCCGAAGTGCTGGAGGCCGAGACCGGCATGCAGGCGCTCGCGCTCGCCGCGCGTCGCCCGCTCGATGTCGCGATGCTCGACATCTCGCTGCCGGACATCAACGGCATCGACGTGTTGAAGCGTCTCAAGCGCGAAAGCCCGCGTCTGCCGGTGCTGATGTTTTCGATGTATCGCGAAGATCAATATGCGGTGCGCGCGTTGAAGGCGGGCGCGGCGGGCTATCTGTCGAAGACGGCGGACCCCGCGCTGATGATCGGCGCGATTCAGCAAGTCGCCGCAGGCCGAAAATACGTAAGCCCTGAAATGGCCGAAGCGCTCGCAACCTACGTTTCGCTCGATACGGACCGGTTGCCGCACGAGAAGCTATCGGACCGCGAATATCAGACGCTGTGCATGCTTGCTTCGGGAAAACGGCTCACTGATATCGCGAACGCCTTATCGCTTTCGGTTAAGACCGTAAGTGTTTATCGCGCGCGGTTGCTGGAGAAAATGAAGCTCGCCAACAACGCAGAGCTTACGTTCTATGTGATGAGCAACCGTCTCGTCGACATGAATCCCGCCATCGCCGGGTAGGTTTTATCTCGTGCTAGATAAAACGGGTGGATCGTAACAAATTGCCGCAATTCTGCGTTGCATGCTCAATGGATAGGCAATCTCTGAGTCTCCGATAAAATATCGGGTTTTCCCGAGGTAACGGCCGCTCGCGCGCGCCAGAAGGAGACTCATCGCAATGTCGTTGTTCCGCAAGAAAAACATCGAGCACATGCTGGCCGGCGCGCACAGCACATCGCTCAAAAAGACGCTCGGCGCCCTGGATCTGACGTTCCTCGGAATCGGCGCGATCATCGGCACGGGCATTTTCGTGCTGACCGGCACCGGCGCCGTCCAGGCCGGCCCGGCGCTCATGATTTCGTTCATCATCGCGGCGATCGCGTGCTGCTTCGCCGCCCTCGCCTACGCGGAATTTTCGTCGACGATTCCGGTCGCCGGTTCCATCTACACGTATTCGTATGCGACGCTCGGCGAACTCGCCGCGTGGATCATCGGCTGGGATCTGATGCTCGAATACGGGCTCGCGACGTCCGCCGTTTCGGTCGGCTGGTCGGGCTACTTGCAGTCGCTGCTCGCCGGCTTCGGCATCTCGCTGCCGACCGCCCTCACCGCCGCGCCCGGCGCGTTGCCCGGCGAGGTCACGTTCTTCAACCTGCCCGCGTTCCTCGTGATGATGGCGATCACCTGGCTGCTTTCGGTCGGCGTGAGGGAATCGACGCGCCTGAACAACATCATGGTCGCGATCAAAGTGACCATCGTGCTGCTCGTGATCGCGGTCGGCGTGTTCCATGTGAAGCCGGCAAACTGGCAGCCGTTCATGCCGAACGGCTGGTCCGGCGTGTTCGGCGCGGCGGCCGTCATGTTCTTCGCGTTCATCGGCTTCGATTCGGTGTCGTCGGCGGCCGAGGAAGTGAAGAACCCGAAGCGCGATCTGCCGATCGGCATCATCTCGTCGCTCGCGGTGTGCGCCGTGCTGTACGTGGCGGTCGCGGCCGTCGTGACCGGCATCGTGCCCGCGCCGCAGTTCGCGAACAATCCGCATCCGGTGTCGTTCGCGCTGCAAGTCGCGGGTCAGAACTGGGTCGCGGGCTTCATCGATCTCGGCGCGGTGCTCGGCATGCTCACCGTGATTCTCGTGATGAGCTACGGCCAGACGCGCATCATCTACGCGATGTCGCGCGACGGCCTCTTGCCCGCGCGGCTTTCGAAGGTGCATCCGCGCTACGCGACGCCGTTCCTCACGACGTGGATCGTCGGCATTTTCTTCGGTCTGATCGGCGCGCTCGTGCCGCTCAACGTGCTCGCCGAGCTCATCAACATCGGCACGCTCGCCGCGTTCTCGATGGTCTCCATCGCCGTGCTGATCCTGCGCCGCACGCATCCCGACTTGCCGCGCGCGTTCCGCTGCCCCGGCGTGCCGGTCGTGCCGATTCTGGCGGTGGCGTCGTGTCTGTTCCTGATGGTCAATCTTCAGGCGATGACGTGGATCGCGTTCGTGCTGTGGCTCGTGATCGGCCTCGCGATCTATTTCCTGTACTCGCGACGCCATTCGGTGCTCGGACGTCGAACGCACGAGCAGCGAGAGACCGTGACGCACTGAGCGTCCTTGCTCGACACAAAAGCGCCGCCCTCGAGGCGGCGCTTTGCATTTGCAGCGGCAAAACCTTGAGTTTGGGACGGACGTTCGCGCCGATAGCGACGCCCGCCGATTTGTGTTTTACTCATTGTCACAAACACATAACACCAATTCCGGCTGAACGCTCACGGCGGCAGATGGCAGGTGCGTGGCGTGAAGCTGGATCGTCCTCACTTAGGAGACAGTGAAAATGGCGCTCAGCATCAGCCTGACGGTCAATGGGAAACCGGTGACCGCCACCGTCGAACCGCACGTTCTGCTCGTCCAGTTTCTCCGCGATCAACTCAGGCTTACCGGCACGCATATCGGCTGCGACACGGCGCAGTGCGGCGCGTGCACCGTCCATCTCGATGGCCGCGCGATCAAGTCGTGCAACATCCTCGCCGCGCAGGCGGACGGCATGGAAGTCACGACCATCGAAGGCATGGCGAAAGACGGCCAGCTTCATCCGATGCAGGCGGCGTTCAGGGAATGTCACGGCCTTCAGTGCGGCTTCTGCACGCCGGGCATGGTGATGAGCGCGAGCGCGCTGGCTGCGCAATCGCCGAATCTCTCCGAAGAAGAAGTGCGCGAGCAGCTCGACGGCAATCTGTGTCGCTGCACGGGCTATCACAACATCGTCAAGGCGGTCTTGCAGGGCGCGCAAAACATGAAAGCGGGCGCCTGATTCCGCGTCAATCCACATTCCACACGATGTATCGCGCCTTTAACCAAGGAGATCGCGATGAATGCCCCTGAGCAACAGAAACTGATCGGCGCTGGCGTGAAGCGCAAGGAAGACTATCGATTCCTGACGGGCGCGGGCCAGTACACCGACGACGTCGTCATGCCGCAGCAAAGCTACGGCGTGTTCCTGCGTTCGCCGCACGCGCACGCGAAGATCGCGCGCATCGATATGGAAGCGGCGCTGAAGTCGCCGGGCGTGATCGGCATCTTCACCGGCAAGGACATGGCGGGCGAAAACGTCGGCGGACTGCCGTGCGGCTGGCTCATCCACAGCACCGACGGCTCGCCGATGCACGAGCCGCCGCATCCCGTCATCGCGCACGACAAGGTGTTGCACGTCGGCGATCAGGTCGCGCTCGTCGTCGCCGAATCGGTGAAGGAGGCGAAGGACGCGCTCGAACTCATCGAGGTCGATTACGACGAACTGCCCGCGACGGTCGATACGGCGAGCGCATCGGACGCGGGCCAGCCGCTCGTGCACGACAGCGTGCCGAACAACGTCTGCTACAACTGGGGCCACGGCGACAAGGCCGCGACCGACGCCGCGTTCGCGAAAGCCGCGCACGTCACGACGCTCGATATCGTGAATCAGCGGCTCGTGCCGAACGCGATCGAGCCGCGCGCGGTCAACGCGAGCTATTCGAAGCACGACGACAGCTACACGGTCTACGTCGCGAATCAGAACCCGCACGTCGAGCGCTTGCTGATGGCGGCGTTCGTGCTGTCGCTGCCGGAATCGAAGCTGCGCGTGATCGCGCCGGATGTCGGCGGCGGCTTCGGCTCGAAGATTTTCCTGTATCCGGAAGATGTCGCGCTGACGTGGGCATCGAAGAAAGTCGGGCGTCCGATCAAGTGGGTGGCCGAGCGCTCCGAAGCCTTCCTCTCCGACGCGCACGGCCGCGATCATGTGACCAAGGCCGAACTCGCGCTCGACAAGGACAACAAGTTCATCGGCATGCGCGTGCATACGACGGCGAACATGGGCGCGTATCTGTCGACGTTCGCATCGTCGATTCCGACCGTGCTCTACGCGACGCTGCTCGCGGGCCAGTACACGACGCCCGCGATCTACGCCGAAGTGAAAGCGGTCTTCACGAACACGGTGCCCGTCGATGCCTATCGCGGCGCGGGCCGGCCGGAAGCGACGTATGTCGTCGAGCGGCTCGTCGAGACGGCGGCGCGCGAGCTGAATATCGATCCCGTCGAATTGAGGCGGCGCAATTTCATCCGCGAGTTTCCGTACGCGACGCCGGTCGGTCTCACGTACGACATCGGCGATTACGACGCGTGCCTGAATCGCGCGCTGGAACTCGCGGATGTCGCGGGTTTCGCAAAACGGCGCGACGAATCGAAGCAGAAGGGCAAGCTGCGCGGCATCGGCTATTCGTGCTACATCGAAGCGTGCGGGCTCGCGCCGTCGAACGTGGCGGGCGCGCTCGGTGCGCGTGCGGGTCTCTTCGAAGCGGGCGAAGTGCGCGTGCATCCGACCGGCTCCGTCACCGTCTTCACCGGTTCGCACAGTCACGGACAGGGCCACGAAACGACGTTCGCGCAAGTGGTCGCGGACCGGCTCGGCATCGCGATCGAGAACGTCGAGATCATTCACGGCGATACGGGGCGCATCCCGTTCGGCATGGGCACGTACGGCTCGCGTTCGATTTCGGTCGGCGGCTCCGCGATCATGAAAGCGCTCGATAAAGTCGAAGCGAAGGCGAAGAAGATCGCGGCGCATCTGCTGGAAGCGTCGGCGGAAGATATCGAGTTCACCAACGGCGTGTTCCGCGTGAAGGGCACCGATCGCACGAAATCGTTCGTCGACGTCTCGCTCGCCGCGTACGTGCCGCACAACTTCCCGCTCGAAACCATGGAGCCGGGCCTCAACGAAAACGCGTTCTACGATCCGACCAACTTCACGTATCCGTCGGGCGCGTATGTGTGCGAAGTCGAGGTCGATCAGGACACCGGCGAAACGCGCATCGAAAAGTTCACGGCCGTCGATGACTTCGGCAACGTCATCAATCCGATGATCGTCGAAGGGCAAGTGCATGGCGGGCTGGGGCAGGGCATCGGCCAGGCGATGCTCGAACGCTGCGTCTACGATGACAGCACCGGCCAGTTGCTCTCCGGCTCGTTCATGGATTACGCGATGCCGCACGCTAGCGATCTGCCGAACTTCACCGTCGAGACCGCGAAGGGCACGCCGTGCACGCACAATCCGCTCGGCGTGAAGGGCTGCGGCGAAGCGGGCGCAATCGGTTCGCCGCCGGCGGTCATCAACGCGATTCTCGATGCGCTCGCGCCGCTCGGCGTGAAGGACTTGCAGATGCCCGCGACGCCGCATCGCGTGTGGACCGCGATGCATAACGCTCAACGCGCCTGAGGAGACCGGCAAATGTACTCATTCGACTATCAGAAAGCGGACGAAGCGAAGGCGGCGGTCGCGGTGCTTTCCGCCAACGGCGACGCCAAGTTCCTCGCGGGCGGCCAAAGCCTCTTGCCGACGATGCGCCTGCGGCTCGCACAGCCCTCGGCGCTCGTCGACGTGACGCGCATCGCGTCGATGAAAAACGTCACGCTCGACGGCGACAAGCTCACGATCGGCGGCGCGGTGTCTCATGCGGCGGTCGCATCGAACGCGGATGTGCAGCGCGCGCTGCCGGGGCTCGCGGATCTCGCGGGACGCATCGGTGATCGACAGGTTCGCGAGCGCGGCACGATCGGCGGCTCGCTCGCCAACGACGATCCGGCGGCGTGCTATCCGTCAGCCGTGCTCGCGCTGAACGCGACGGTCGTGACCGACAGAAGGCGCATCGCCGCGGACGATTTCTTCATCGACATGTACACGACCGCGCTCGAACCCGACGAGCTCATCACGGCCGTCGAGTTTCCGCTGGCCGAGCGCGCGGGCTACGAGAAGTTTCGCAATCCCGCGTCGCACTTCGCGCTCGTCGGCGTGTTCGTCGCGAAGTTCAAGGACGGCGTGCGCGTCGGCGTGACGGGCGCGGCGTCTTCGGTGTTTCGTCCGGCGGAGCTGGAAGCGGCGTTGTCGAAGGACTTTTCGGTGGCATCGGCGCGCGGCGTGACGATCTCGCCCAACGAGCTGAACGCGGACATGCACGCGAGCGCCGAATATCGCGCGCATCTGATTCCGGTGCTCGCGGGCCGCGCGATCGAGCGCGCGATGTCGTTCTAGTCCGCGATGACGGAACAGGCGCCGCAATCCATCGACGAGACGCTCGCGCGCTTGCGCGAGCATCGCTATTTCGCGAACCGCGAGCTCGCGACGGCGCTTTTTCTCGCGCTGAAGATGCAGCGGCCGCTCTTCCTCGAAGGCGAGCCGGGCGTCGGCAAGACCGAACTCGCGAAGGCGGCGGCGGGCTTGTGCGGCACGACGCTGCTGCGCCTGCAATGCTACGAAGGGCTCGATACCGCGAGCGCGCTATACGAGTGGGACTATCCGCGGCAGATCATGGCGCTGCGGCTCGCGGAGGCGTCGGGCGAAACGCCGTCGAACGATTCGCTGTATCGCAGCGAGTTTCTGCTGAAGCGTCCGCTGCTTCAGGCCTTGCTGCCCGATGCGTCGAATCCCGACGCGCGCCGCGTTCTGCTCATCGATGAAATCGACCGCGCCGACGAGCCGTTCGAAGCGTTTCTGCTCGAATTGCTGTCGGACTTTCAGGTATCGATTCCGGAGTACGGCACGGTGCGCGCGGCGCAACCGCCGCTCGTCGTGATGACGTCGAACCGCACGCGCGAAGTCCACGATGCGTTGAAGCGGCGATGCCTCTATCAGTGGATCGGCTATCCGCAGCGCGATGTCGAACTGGCGATCGTCGCGGCGCGCGCGCCCGAAGCGGGGCAGGCGTTGCAGCAGCGCGCCGTCGCGTTCGTGCACGAGCTGCGCACGCTGGATCTCTTCAAGGCGCCGGGCGTCGCGGAAACGATCGACTGGTGCCGCGCGCTCGCGGCGTTGTCGGTGACGGAACTGGATCCGCAATCGGTGCAGAACACGCTCGGCGTGCTGTTGAAGTATCAGGACGATCTCGCGCGCATGGACGCCGATACGCTCGCGCAATGCCTCGCGGCCACGCCATGACGACCACGATGGAACCGTTCGCGCGCAACGTCGTGCATTTCGTGAGGCTTCTGCGCGGCGCGGGGCTCGGCATGTCGCCGGCGCACGCGGTCGATGCGCTCGACGCGTTGCGCTTCGTCGATCTGAATCGCCGCGACGATGTGCGCGCGACGCTCGCGTGTTTGCTCGTCCACGCGAGCGACGAACGCGACATCTTCGATGCGGCGTTCGATCTTTTCTGGCGCGATCCCGACTGGGAAGGCAAGCTGCGCGCGCTGTTGCTGCCGAAGGTGAAGAGCGGCATGCCGCCGCCGAAGCGCAACAACCGTCTCGCCGATGCGTTGGCGACGCGCGCGGCGGCATCGTCGACAACGCCGCCGCGGGAATCGAAGCCGGAAGAGGCGCACGCGCGCATCACGTTCAGCGCGCAGGAACGCTTGAGCCATCGCGATTTCGACACGCTCAGCGCCGACGAATGGCGCACGCTGCGGCATCAGATTCGCGCGCATCGGATGCCGCTCGCAACGGAACCGACGCGCAGGCTGAAGGCGGGCTCGCGCGGCACGCATGCCGATCTCAAAGCGAGCGCGCGACACGCCGTGCGCTCGGGCGGCGACTGGACCGTGTGGAAATATCGCGCGGCGGTCGAGCGCAGACCGCCGCTCGTGTTGCTGCTCGACATTTCCGGCTCGATGAGCGCGTATTCGCGCGCCGTGCTCTACTTCTGTCACGCGCTATTGCAATCGCGCGAGCGTCTGCAAGTGTTCCTGTTCGGCACGCGGCTCACGAACGCGACGCGCGCCTTGCGCGAACGCGATCCCGATGTCGCCATTGCCGCACTCGGACAGAACGTCGCGGACTGGTCCGGCGGCACGCGCATCGGCGCGACGCTCGCGGAGTTCAATCGGCGCTGGGCGCGGCGTGTGCTGGCCGGTCGGGCGACGGTGCTGCTCGTCACCGATGGCCTCGATCACGAAGCCATCGACGTGCTCGATGCCGAGATGCAAAGACTCAGGCGTTTCGCGCATCGGCTGGTGTGGCTCAATCCGCTGCTGCGTTTCGCCGATTTCACGCCGCGCGCGCGAGGCGTGCGCGCGATCCTGCCACACGTCGATGCAATGCTCGCGGCACATAACCTCGACAGCCTCGGCGCGGTCGGAGCCGAACTGGCCGCGCTGTCACGGCACACTGGAGACACGAGATGGAACTGACCGAAACACACACGTTGCCGGTGCCGCAGGCGCGCGCGTGGGAAGCGCTGAACGACACGTCGATCCTGAAGGTCTGCATTCCGGGCTGCGACAGCATCGACGCCGATGGCGAGAACGCCTACAACGTCGCGATGACGGCGGCGGTCGGTCCGGTGAAAGCGCGCTTCAAGGGAAGAATGGAGCTGACGAATATCGACGCCCCGCATACTTACACGATCGTCTTCGAAGGGCAGGGCGGCGCGGCCGGCTTCAGCAAGGGCAGCGCGACCGTGAACCTCGAACCCGGCGACGAAGCCGACACGACGAAGCTCAGTTACAGTGCAAACGCGCAGGTCGGCGGCAAGCTTGCGCAGATCGGCTCGCGGCTCGTCGACGGCGCGGCGCGCAAGATCGCGGGAGAATTCTTCAAGCGATTCAGCGCGCAGCTGCAAGGCGGCCAGGAATCGCAAGATGCAGCCGCCGACCAAGACGAAAGCGGCGCAGAAGAGAAGGAAAAGGGAAAGAAATCATGGACAGCGTGGATCTCGAAGTCCTGACGAACAGCGCGCGATGGCTCGAAGAGGGACATCGCGTGCTGCTCGTGACGGTCGTGAAGACATGGGGCTCGTCGCCGAGACCCGAAGGCGCGATGCTCGCCGTGCGTGACGATGGCCACGTCGTCGGTTCGGTGTCGGGAGGATGCATCGAGGACGATCTCATCGATCGCGTGCGGCAGCGGGGCATCGAGCAGACGAAGCCGGAAGCGGTGAAGTACGGCATCAGCGCGGAAGAGGCGCATCGCTTCGGCTTGCCGTGCGGCGGCACGATCCAGCTCGTGCTGGAGCCGCTGACGATGGAAAGCGGCGTCTCGGAATTGTGCGCGGCGGTGGAAAGCGGCAAGCTCGTCGCGCGCACGCTCGACATGGCCACGGGCGCGGCGCGCCTCGAACCGGCGCAGGCCACCGACGGCGTGCTCTTCGACGACGCGCATCTGCTGACGATTCACGGCCCGCGTTACCGGATGCTCGTGATCGGCGCGGGGCAGTTGTCGCGCTATCTGTGCAGTATCGCGGTCGGGCTGGATTATCAGGTGACCGTGTGCGATCCGCGCGAGGAATACACGGAAGAGTGGAATGTGCCCGGCACGACGATCGTGCGAACCATGCCCGACGACACGGTCATGGAGATGAAGCTCGACGAACGCTGCGCGGTCATCGCCCTCACGCACGATCCGAAGCTCGACGATCTCGCGCTGATGGAAGCGCTGAAGACGCCCGCGTTCTACGTCGGCGCGCTCGGTTCGCGGCGCAACAACGCGGCGCGGCGCGAGCGTCTGAAGGAGTTCGATCTCAGCGAGGCCGAACTGGCGCGGTTGCATGGGCCGGTAGGCATTTATATCGGCAGCCGGACGCCGCCGGAAATCGCGGTGTCGATTCTCGCGGAAGTCACGGCGGCGAAGAACGGCGTGTCGTTGCCCGAACTGTTGCAGGTGGAAGGCGCGAAAGCGGCGCGCGAGGTTGCCGGAAAAGGCGAAGTCTGCGGCGTCTGATTATTACAAAATCCTGACGAAACGCGGCCCGGACGGGCGCGACGGCTATATAATAATCATTCTCATTTGCGTGGCCGGCTTCGGCTGACGCGCAGCCGTTTCCCTTTCAGCTCAACGATTTAGTCGAATGCCCGGCAAGTTTTTGACCGGCGATGACCAGCGCGCAGCCGCCCGCGCCGATGCATCGCCCGACTCGCGCTCGTCCGCGAACAAGCGCCACATCAGCCAGCGCGCGCTGCGCGTATGGTCGATCGTGCATCGGTGGACGAGTCTCGTCTGCACGGCGTTCATGTTGCTGCTGTGTCTGACCGGCTTGCCGCTCGTGTTCGGCCACGAACTCGACATCCTCACCGGCGATGCGATCGAAGCGCCAGCGCTGCCTGCATCGCAGGCGAATGCGCGCGCGAGCTACGACGCGGTGTTGCGCGCGGCGCTGAGCGAGCATCCGGGCCATGTGCCGCAATACATGATCTGGGAGCCGGACGATCCGCTTTTGCCGGTCGTCGTCACCGCGCCGAAAGCCGACACGCCGCCCGACGATACGCTCAGTACGACCGTCGATGCGCGCACCGCCCAGCCCCTCGGCATGCCGCCCGGCAAAGGCTCGCTCAAGTTCGTGCTGCTGAAGTTGCACGTCGACATGTTCGCCGGGCTCTTCGGCAAGCTCTTTCTCGGCGCGATGGGCGTCGTGTTTCTCGCGGCGATCGTGTCGGGCATCGTCGTGTATCTGCCGTTCTGGCGAAAGGTCGGGCTCGGGCGCGTGCGCCTGAAGAAGAAGCGGCGGATCGTGTGGCTCGACTGGCATAACGCCATCGGCATGTTGACGCTCGCGTGGGCGTTGCTCGTCGGCGCGACGGGTTCGATCAACACGCTCGCCGATCTCATGCTCGAAGCATGGCGCAACGATCAGCTCGCGCAGATGGTCGCGCCGTATCGTGACAAGCCGCCGGTCGTCGTGCGCGCTTCCATCGACGATGCCGTGAAGACAGCGCAACGCGTCGCGCCCGAGATGATTCCGTCGTTCGTCGCGTTTCCGGGGACGCGCTTCGCGAGCCCGCATCACTATGCCGTGTGGATGCGCGGTGACGGCATTCTGACGACGCGGATCATGCGACCTGTGCTCGTCGATGCATCGACGGGCGCGCTCACCGATTCACGCGAGTTGCCGTGGTATCTGAAGGTGCTGCTCGGCTCGCAGCCGCTGCATTTCGGCGATTTCGGCGGCATGCCGCTGAAGATTTTCTGGGCCGCGTTCGATGTGCTGACGATCGTCGTGCTCGGGAGCGGGCTTTATTTGTGGCTGACGCGGCATAACCCGCGGAAGGGGAAGGGGACGTCGGCCGCGTGATGGACGTCCCGAATCCCTCAAATCAACCCGCAAACAATCGCCGCAATCAGCGACGCCGCCACGATCACCACGCCCGCCGTGCGCTTCTTGTTCAGCTCGGTCCACAGCAGCACGCCGGTAAGCGACAGCAGGATGATGCTGCCCGCGAACGTATCGATGAGCAGCACCCAGCCCACGCTTAGGCCAACGCCCTTGTGCAGGTTGGTCATCATCGCGAGGAAGGTGTTTTCGGTGCGCTTCACCGACACGAAATTGTTGCCGACCCAGTACTCCGCCATCACGCTGCCGCCCGGCGATGCCACCATCACCGACCATTGTTCCGGCTGCATCGTGCTCTTGTCGCCCCAGCCGACCGGATGCGCCGGTTCCTTGCGCGCGCGTCCGAGATTGCCGTCGATCTTCAGTTCCTTCTTCAGCCACGCGCCCATGTCGCGCGGCGACTTGAAGCCTTCGGCGGGCAGCGGCATCTGCATCTGCGAAACCTGCGGCTCGCCGGTCGAAATGCGCAGCGGCGGCGCGCGGTGATTCAGCAGAAAACCCGTCGCGCCGAACAGCAGGCCCAGCAGCGCACCCCACAAGCCGACCCAGCCATGCACCTTGCGCAGCCACTTCAGGAAGGTCGAGCGGCGCGAGCGATTCTTGCGGACGATCTGCTCGGCATCGTCGATGAGACGCCCATGCGGACGGTAATGCGTCGAGCCGCCCGTCGCGGACGGCGGCGTATTGAGGGTTTCAGGCGCGTTCACGCGTCTCTCCAGAATTCGGGCGTTGGCAGGCAAAGCCGCGCCCCGATCGCTAAACGCGCACGCGCGCGCGGCGATCGATGTCAGGCGGGCAAATGAGAATTGTTATCATTACATGCCGAAAAGCGCTTTTCAACGCTTCGCGATCGCCTGACAGTCCGCGAATGTCACAAAAAATTTCAAACGGGCCAAAGCGGGCCTTCCTGCATCGCGCCGACTTGCTCGCGCAATTCGAGGATTCGGTCTTCCCAGTAACGTTGCGTGTTGAACCACGGGAAGGCGGCGGGGAACGCCGGATCGTTCCAGCGGCGCGCGAGCCACGCCGAATAATGAATCAGCCGCAGCGTGCGCAGCGCTTCGATGAGATGCAGTTCGCGCGGATCGAACTCGCAAAAATCTTCGTAACCGGCGAGCAGATCGGTGAGCGCGCGCGATGCATCCGCGCGTCCGGCGGGCAAGAGCAGCCACAAGTCCTGAATGGCCGGGCCCATGCGGCTGTCGTCGAAATCGACGAAATGCGGGCCCGCGTCGGTCCACAGCACGTTGCTCGGATGACAGTCGCCGTGCAGACGCACGTGCCGCACATCGCCCGCGCGCTCGAAACATTGCGCGACGCCTTCGAGCGCCATCGACACGACGGCTTCCCACGCTTCGCGCACATCGGCGGGAACGAAGCCGTGCGTCAGCAGGAACTCGCGCGGTTCATAGCCGAAAGTGTCGATATCGAGCGTCGGCCGCTCGCGATACGGCTCGACCGCGCCCACCGCGTGAATCCGCCCGATGAAGCGCCCGAGCCATTCGAGCGTGTCGCTGCGATCGAGGTCGGGCGCGCGTCCGCCGCGCCGCTCGAAGATGGAGAAGCGAAAGCCGTCGAATTCGTGCAGCGTCGTGCCATCGAGCGCGCGCGCGGGTACGGCCGGAATCTCACGCGCGACGAGACTCGCGACGAACGCGTGCTCTTCGAGAATCGCCGCATTCGACCATCGTTTCGGCCGATAGAACTTCGCGACGATCGGTGCGCCGTCCTCGACGCCCACCTGATAGACGCGGTTTTCGTAGCTGTTGAGCGGCAGCAGGCGGCCATCGGTACGCGCGCCTGCGGGCATCAGCACGCGGTCGACTGCATCGAGTACGCAATCGGGCGTGAGGCCGGAGAAGGGCGGCGCGTCGTCGGCGGGCGCGCCCTGGGAGTCGGGATGGATCGAGTTCATCCCGGCATTGTGCCGCAATGCGGCGCGTCGCTTCTCAGTGCACGACCGTGTTCGACGGGCGCACGACATCGCCCGTATCGATCAGGTCTTCGAGAAAGAACGGCTCGGTATTGAGCAGTTTGGTTACGCCAGGCTCGCCCGCGTACCAGGCGACCATGGCCATGTCGCCGAGAATGCGCATCACGATGCCGCGCGCGCCCTGAGGCACGGCAATATGCACGGAGCGGACAATCGAACCGATTTGCATGATGAATCCCCGTTTCAACGCCGGCTGGGATTGAAGCGCCGGTCATATGTTTTCACCAAGCACAGGCTTTTCACGGCTCGTGCACCAGACAATCGCCGCGTCGCTGTTGCGGGAAGCGCGACACGCGCGGCTTTCATGAACGATTGTGCTCTAACTTTAGCGCATGGCGGCGCGTCGGCGCGACGCCATTCGCTTCGTTATGTTGCCGATCGCAGACGAATAGCAGCAATTAATGGGCTACGTGGCCGGATCGCGGCTTGCTTATCAGGCAAAACCCTGAGGATCGGCGTATCGTCGAGAGTTTTTTCAGCAGAGACTTCATTCGTGGATGCTAACGCAAACCGGGCCGCCGATGCCGCTCCGTATCTCGAACGCGGCTCGCGCGCCTATTGGCGTGCTTCGCTCGCGTTGCTGTTCGCCGGTTATGCGACTTTTTCGCTGCTCTACTGCGTGCAGCCGTTGCTTCCCGAGTTCACGAAGGCGTTCGGCGTCAGTCCGGCGGTCAGCGCGCTCGCGGTGTCGGTGAGCACGGCGGCGTTGGCGATCGCCATCTTCATCGCGGGATTCGTCTCGGAAAGCTGGAGCCGTCATCGGCTGATGACGCTTTCGCTGCTCGCGTCGTCGGTGCTGACGGTGATCGCCGCCGTGCTGCCGGACTGGCACGCGCTGCTCGTCGTGCGCGCGCTCGAAGGCTTCGCGCTCGGCGGCGTGCCCGCGGTCGCGATGGCGTATCTCGCGGAGGAAGTGCATCCCGAAGGCCTCGGTCTCGCGATGGGACTCTACGTCGGCGGGACGGCCATCGGCGGCATGGCCGGGCGCGTGATCAGCGGCATCCTCGCGGATCTTTTCGGCTGGCGCGTTGCGATCGGCGGAATCGGGCTGCTGGGTCTGCTCGCCACGCTCGCGTTCCGCTCGCTGCTGCCGCCGTCGCGACGCTTCAAGCCGCGGCGCGGCGTCGGGTTCGCGCATCATCGGCGCTCGCTCGGCGGGCATCTGCGGCATCGCGGTTTGCCGTTTCTGTTTCTCATCGGCTTCGTGCTGATGGGCAGTTTCGTCACGCTCTACAACTACGTCGGATATCGGTTGCTGGGCGCGCCGTTCGAACTGAATCAGACGCAGATCGGCGCGATCTTCAGCGTGTATTTGACGGGCGTGGTCGCGTCGCCGTGGTCCGGCAAGATGGCCGATGTCTTCGGGCGCGGCCGCGTGCTGATCGCAAGCCTGGTGCTGATGATGCTCGGCATCGCGTTGACCTTGTCGAACGCGCTGCCGGTGATCATTGCGGGTATCGCGTGCCTGACGTTCGGCTTCTTCGCAGGGCACTCGGTCGCGAGCGGCTGGGTCGGACGGCTCGCGATGCAAGCGAAAGGCCAGGCGGCCGCGCTCTATCTGCTCGCGTATTACATAGGGTCGAGTCTGATCGGATCGTACGGCGGACACTTCTGGACCGCATTCGGATGGAAGGGCGTCGCCGGGCTGATCGGCGCGCTGCTGCTCGTCGGGATTGCGGGCGCGGTGCATCTGAACCGGCGCGAGCACGCTGTCGTCTGAACAATCGAAAGCCGATTGAAATAAGCCGAAGCTAAGGGTTTTTCCGCGTCCGCTTAAAAATAGGTGCCTGCAAGTCCTTGTCGCGCAAGGCTTTCGTACGTTTTCGTGGTTTGCCGTCGCACGAAGTTGGGCTAACGCCTTCGTTGGCGCGGCCTATACTCGAATCGTCGATGCAGCTTTTCACACGCGACGATAAAGCCAGAAGCAGGACGATGGGAGACGCACCATGACGACGTATTTCACGATCGGCGACTTCATTCTGATCATCCCGATGGCGCTCGCTGGCGCGCTGTTCCTCGGGGCCATTCCCTGCGCGACGCATCTGAGAAACAACGTACTGCGCGTGTTCGGCGCATTGCTCGGTGTGCTCGCCGCCTTTCTGCTCGTCGAAGGATTGCCCGCGCTGATATAGCAAGCGCGCCGTTCAGGGCGCGCTTGCGAAAGGTGCTTCTATTACAGATGAGCGCCGAGGAAGGTCAGCGTGCGTCCGTGCGCGAGCGCCGACGCCTTCCCGTTATACGACGCGCGATCGCCGCAGTTGAAGCCGTGGTCGGCTTGCGCGTAGACATACAGTTCCGAATCCTCGCGGCCCGCGAACTTCTGACGGACGGCATCGACGGCATCGGCGGGAATGTGCGCGTCGAGTTCGCCGTAATGGAACTGCATCGGCACCTTGACCTGATCGGCCTTGTCGAGCGCGTTCTGAATGCCGCCGCCGTAATAGGCCACCGCCGTATCCACCGAACCCTCGGCCGCCGCGAGATACGCGAGCCGGCCGCCGAAGCAATAGCCGATCGCCGCGATCTTGCCCGTCACTTCGGGCAGCGCGCGCAGCGCTTTCGCAGCCGCGCCGACGTCCGCGACAGCGGCATCGAGCTTGGTCTTTTGCAGCAGTTCCATCGCCTTTTCGCGATCCGCGCCTTCGTAACCCAGCTCGACGCGCGGCTGCGTGCGCCAGAAAACATCGGGTGCGAGGGCGACGTAGCCATCGGCGGCGTATTGATCCGCGACGCTGCGAATGTGGCCGTTCACGCCGAAGATCTCCTGCAGGATGATCACGGCGGGTCCGGTGCCCGTCTTCGGCAGCGCGAGATAGCCTTGGAAGCTGCCGCCATCGGCCGGAATGTCGATCCAGCGTGAAGTCGTGGAAACGGTCACGTCAAACTCCTTGTGTGTGGGAATGCAGGCGTGTGAGTTTGCCAGCTTTCCCTTTCAGTCGCCCTGAACGTCCGCGCGCCCTCTGGCACGCGCTTTGACGCGCAGCCGGTTTTTAGAGGCGCCGATCTAAACGCCAGCTAAAAACAGTCATTAAAAAACAGGCTAATGGTGCCGATGGGCAGGGATTATCGGCGCGCGTCTGCCGGACTCGAATGACGGCCAAACCTTTGCGCGCCGATGTCGCGCAAACCCGCATGCACAGGGCTTCTTCACGCGAACGCCACCACAAACGGCGGCGCATCACAACTGGCCGTTAATTGGTAGTGACACCACTATCTTAAAAAACTTCCCTAAATTAATTTGACAACCCTACACTTGCGCGCAGTGCGGATGGCGGCTGCCACGAACGGCCTGCCGGAA
The DNA here is from genome assembly GCF_023630765.1 of Caballeronia sp. ATUFL_F2_KS9A. Classification (NCBI taxonomy): domain Bacteria; kingdom Pseudomonadati; phylum Pseudomonadota; class Betaproteobacteria; order Burkholderiales; family Burkholderiaceae; genus Caballeronia; species Caballeronia sp. ATUFL_F2_KS9A. Next base: position 123,963 of record NZ_JALQEK010000022.1, read on the forward strand.
GGACTTGCCAAGTGCATGACGATGCATCCGGCGTGGTCGTCCACGGGACTGAGCGATCGTGATGAAAGACGGGGCACAGGGCGATTACGTTGTTTTTGGGACCGAAACTGGAGACTTACATGAACACCAAGCTTCACAAACTGTTGCCGATCAGCGCCGCAGCCGTGCTCTTCGCGACGCTGGCAACGTCCGCAGCAGCCGACCAGGTCGTCAAGATCGGTCACGTCGCTCCGCTGACCGGCGGCATTGCTCACCTGGGCAAGGATAACGAAAACGGCGCGCGGCTCGCAGTCGAAGAGATCAACGCCAAGGGCCTGACGATCAACGGCCAGAAGGTCACGCTCGAACTCGACGCGCAAGACGACGCGGCCGACCCGCGCACGGCGACGCAAGTCGCGCAGAAGCTGGTCGACGACAAGGTCGTGGGCGTCGTCGGTCACCTGAACTCCGGCACGTCGATCCCGGCGTCGAAGATTTATAGCGACGCGGGCATCGTGCAGATTTCCCCGTCGGCGACGAACCCGACCTACACGCAGCAAGGCTTCAAGACGACGTACCGCGTCGTCGCGACCGATGCGCAGCAAGGTCCGGCGCTCGCCAACTACGCCGCGAAGAACCTGAAGGTGAAGAGCGTCGCCGTGGTGGACGACTCGACGGCATACGGCCAGGGTCTCGCGAACGAGTTCGAAAAGACCGCCAAGTCGCTCGGCCTGAAGGTGATCTCGCACGACGCGACCAACGACAAGGCCGTCGACTTCCGCGCGATTCTGACGAAGATCAAGGGTGAGAACCCCGACGCCGTGATGTACGGCGGCATGGACGCAACCGGCGGCCCGTTCGCCAAGCAAGCCAAGCAGCTCGGCCTGCGCGCCAAGGTTCTCGCGGGCGACGGCGTCTGTACCGAAAAGCTGTCGGATCTCGCAGGCGATGCGACCGACAACGTCGTGTGCTCGGAAGCGGGCATGGCGCTCGAGAAGATGGACGGCGGCAAGCAGTTCGCGGAGAAGTTCCAGAAGCGCTTCGGCCAGCCGATCCAGATCTACGCGCCGTTCACGTATGACGCGGTGTACATCATCGTCGACGCGATGAAGCGCGCCAACTCGACCGATCCGGCGAAGATCGTCGCCGCGATGCCGAACACGGACTACAAGGGCGTGATCGGCGAGACGACCTTCGATTCGAAGGGCGATCTGAAGCACGGCGTGATCTCGCTGTACAACTACAAGGGCGGCAAGAAGACGCTGCTCGACGTCGTGAAGATGTAATTTCCTTCGGACTTCTCGAAGTCAAGAGAAGCGCGCGGTTCCGAAAGGACCGCGCGCTTTTTCATATCTTCCAGCGCCTGAGAATGCGCGGTCCGATGAGCGTGATGACGAAGCAGCACGCCGCGACGACGCACAGCCCGATCGGCAGATTGCTGACCTGTGCAACGCCGCCGATCAACACCGGCCCGAGCAGCAGCCCGAAATACGCGAGGCCCGCGACCTGCGCGAGCCCTTCCGCGGGCGTCACGCCCTCGACGCGCGCCGCTGCTGCGAACAGCACCGGCATCATGTTCGCGAGGCCCAAGCCCATCAGCGTGAAGCCGGTCATCGTGACGATGGTGTTCGGCAGCAAGAGCGCCATCACCATGCCGATGAACGCAAGCCCCGCGCTGCCGAAGATCAGTTGCGGCGCGCCGAAACGCGCGCGCACCGCGTCGCCGCCGAAGCGGCCTGCCGCCATGCCGCCCGAGAACGCGGCGTAAGCGGCGCTCGACACCGACGGCGTGGCTTCGACGACATCGCGCATATATACAGTGGCCCAGTCGTACATCGCGCCTTCCGCGATCAGCGCGACGAGCGCGAGGCCGCCGAGCGCCCACAGCGCGCCCGAGCGCCAGCGATTCGATGACGACGCCTTCGCGTGCTCGTCGTGATGCGGAACGTGCGGCAGCACGGCGGGCATCGATACGAGCAGTACGAGCAGGCTCACACCGGAAGCGAGCGCGAGATGCGCCGCCGGCGCGAGTCCGTGCGCGAGCAATGCGCCGCCCGCGGCCGCGCCCGCCATCCCGCCGATGCTGAACATGCCATGCAGCGACGACATGATCGGCTGCGCCAGAGCCTGCTCGACCGCGCTGGCCTCGGCGTTCATCGCGACATCGAGCGTCGCCATGCCGAAGCCGAAAATCGCGAGCACGACGAGCAGCATCCAGTAAGAAGGCGTCACGAGGATCAGCGAGCCGCAGATCATCATCGTGATGCCGCCCGCCATGCACGCGGTGCGCGTGCCGGCGCGCGCGATCCACGATCCGGCGGTGAGCATCGCGAAGATCGAGCCGCCCGCGACCGCCAGCAACGCGAACGAGAGCATGCCGGGACTGAGTGCGAACTTATCGCGCACGGTGGGAACGTGCACGCCCCAGGAGGCGTACATCATGCCCGCGATGAAGAAGACGGCCATCGTCGCGTAGCGCGCGCGTACGCGTGTGGCATGCGGAAGAGTGCGATGTAGCGCGAGCGTCGGATTGGATTCGCAGGCGGCGGAGGCAGTGGTCGAATCGGACACGAATGAAATCGTTCTTTGAAGTTGCGCGGGATGCGATGACAACCGGACATGTTGCCATCGAACGCGAAGGCTTTCGATTCTATCGAACGGCCAGGCGACACGCTCGGACCTGCTGCATTACCATCGTCCGACCATTCACCCACGCACGAGGCCCGGATGAACATCCCGTCGCAAGCGCCGCTGCATCTGCTGCATCGCGTCTCCGAAGGCACGCTCGCCACGCTTACCCGCGAGCCGCGCGGCTTTCCCTATCCGACGGCGCTGCCGTTCGCGCCGACCGAGCGCCATGTGCCGATGGTGCTCATCAGCCATCTCGCCGAGCACACGCGCAATCTTCAGGCCGATGCGCGCGCGGGGTTTCTGGTTTCCCACGCGGCGGATGGCGGCGTGCTGGAAGGCCAGCGCCTGACGATGCTCGGCAGTTTCGCGCCCGCCGCGCCCGAAGATCGCGAAGAGCTCGCGCGGCGCTATCTGCGGTATCACCCGGATGCGGCACGCTATCTGGAACTCGGCGATTTTTCCTTCTGGGTGATGTCGCTCGAGCGCATGCGTTATATAGGCGGATTCGGCGCGATGGGATGGCTCGGCGGAGAAGAACTGGATTCGCTGCCGCCGCTTTCGGCGGACGACGAATCGTCGTTATGCAAATATTTCGATGCTTACAGCGGCCGTCCGGAGAATCTCGGATTATTGGGGATAGACCGGTACGGCTGCGATTTGCTGCTCGCCGACATCCGCAATCGTTTTACATTCGATTACCCGAAACTGACGAACGAGGATTTGAAGGCCGCGGTTATCGATTGTTTTGAGCGTCAACGTAATATTTGAACGAGATAAATCCGAGACGTTGCGACCCGATTTCAACCGCATGGAACGCGCTGCAGAGCGGCTTTTTCGTGGCAAGTTGCCATCTCATGAAACTTTGCGACTGACTCGTTTGTCTTTGTTTTCATCCGATGCCATCGTCGAGTCGTCGTCGCGACTGGCAGAGCTTTTTAAGTCCGAAGAGCGAACAAGCGAACCTTCTGAGCTTTCGGCAATTGTTACGAAGAAAATTGCTAAACTTTTAATAAGTGGCGATTCGCACATGCCGCGTTATTGGGAACTGTGTTAATCTGCGTGCCAGTCCGAGGCTATACTGATAACTGAAAGCGAGCGCGCCGATTCGCAAGTCAGCAAACCACTTAGGGAATTGCCATGCCTTCATACAAGGAACTCCTCGCACAACGCGAGTCTCTCGAACGTCAGATTGAAGAAGCGAAGTCGCGCGAATACGCGGAAGTGCTTAATGAGATCAAGCAGAAAATGTCGGATTATGGCATCACGCTTCAGGAACTGGCTGGCGGCCGTGGCGCAAAAGGCGCGAAGGCCGCGCGCAGCCGCTCGGGCGTGGCGCCGAAATATCGCGATCCCGAAAGTGGCAGCACGTGGTCGGGTCGCGGCAAGCCGCCGAAGTGGATCGCCGGGCAGGATCGGGATAATTTTCTGATCGGCAAGTAATTGCAAAGCATCAAACGATGCATTCGAAGAGCCGCGTTACGTGACGCGGCTTTTTCATTTGTGCGATCAGATGATCGGTGTTTCGTCATTTGCCGAAGTTCGAAGACCGGAGACACATTACACCGCGCTTGCGTCAACAGCGCGCAGGCCGAAAAACCGGGACGTCTCCTGAAGGAATATTGCGCCAGATAGCGGACTTGCGGCAACTCGGATCATCGTGGTTCTGCCGTCGAATTTCGGCATTAATTTCCTCGGCGGATTGCTGTTCACGGTTCGCGCCGCAATGCCGGCTCGCGAGCGAACCGGGATCGCCAACCATCAGGATATTTCGCCGTATCAGGCCGGGCGTGCTGGGTAGTTTGATTTTTATCGACTGGCTGAAAGGGAATTGGATGCGCGTTCGCCCATTGCATTACAAGGCTCTTCCAACGGACGCACCGATTCCGCGCGCTGGAACCAACGGTCCAAGCGCGCATTAGAAACGCGGCGCTAAACGCAATCCGTCAGAGCGGCAATTGCGTGTCGAACTTGATCTCTCGGAGCACAACGCTCGTTCGCACCTGAGCGACGGCAGGAATCTTGAAGATGCGATCGTGGAGAAACGCGTCGTAAGCCTTGATATCGGGCGCGACGATCTTGAGGATGTAATCGGATTCGCCGGTCGTGCTATAGCACTCGGTGACTTCCGGGCAAGTGGCGATTTCGCGTTCGAATTGCTCGACGCCGCCTTCCGTATGCCGTGTCAAATGAATATGCGCGAGCGCGCAGACATGCAGACCGAGCTTTTCGCGATCGAGCAGCGCGGTATAGCGCTGAATGACGCCCGATTGCTCCATGTCCTTGATGCGACGCCAGCACGGCGTGCTCGACAAGCCGACCTGGTCGGAGATTTCCTGAACGGAGCGGCGTGCGTCCAGCTGCAGGAGACGCAAGATTTTTTGTGAGAATGTATCGAGAGTCAACTGCGCCTCCGTTCGGTCGCGATTTGACTCTCATAGTAGAGGCGTCGAAAAAGAAACGCAATGCAAACGCGCCCGCACTGAGGGAGTTTCCCTAACTCCCCCGCCTCAGGGCGCGGTTTTACCTTCAGTGTCGTCGCCGGATTCCTTCGCAAGCCTGGCCAGCTTCTCCTGCGAGATCCGCAGGTCGGCCAGCATGTTGCAAAAGAGTGCGCCTTGCTCGATTGCGTCGTCCAGCGCGACGTGCGTATGCGGCAGCTCGTCGAACCAGTGTTTCGGCAGACGCGGCTTGATGGCCTTGCGATACGGCAGGCCGGTCATCGCGAAGGCGAGCGTCTTGATGTCGAGCGCCGACCACGAAAACGGGCAGCGCTCGGCAAAGCGCATCATGTACCAGAACATATGCGTGAAGTCGAAGCCCGCCGGATACGCGACGAACACGGGCTTGCCGGGCAGCGCTTCCACCCATTCGACATAGGCCGGCAAGGCGATTTCCGGCTTCTGCAGATCCTTGCGGCATGCGGCCCACGCGTCGGGCTGCGTCTTCCACCAAGCCGCCTGAACCGGATGCGGCGTCGCGCCCTCGAGCGTTTCGAGATTCGCGGAGAAGGTGCCGATGAGCTGCTTGTCCGCGGTGTAGGCCGCGGACGCGAAGCTCAGCATCGAATGCGGTCCGGGAATCGGGCCATCGGCCTCGACATCGGTGCTGACGTAGATTTCGGGAATTGCGTTCACGCTGTCGCACCCGTTGCCGCGCCGTCGCGCACGAAAGGATTGCTGCGCCGTTCCTCGCCGAACGTCGATGCCGGGCCGTGTCCGGGAACGAAGGTGACATCGTCGCCGAGCGGCCAGAGCTTTTCGCGGATCGAGCGGATGAGTTCCGCGTGATTGCCGCGCGGGAAATCGGTCCGGCCGATCGAACCGGCGAACAGGACGTCGCCGACGAACGCCAGATTGTGCTCCCGACTGAAAAATACGACGTGACCCGGCGTGTGGCCCGGGCAGAAATAGACTTCCATCGACTCGTTGCCGAACTGCACGGCGTCGCCGTCGTCGAGCCAGCGTTCCGGCGTGAAGGCTTCGGCGTTCGAAAAACCGAAGCGCTGAGTCTGCGCGGGCAACTGATCGATCCAGAACGCATCTTCGCGATGCGGTCCCTCTATTTGTATACCGTAATGGTCCGCGAGCGCCTTGGCGCCGCCGCAATGATCGAGATGGCCGTGCGTGAGAAGAATCTTGTCGACGGTCACGCCCTGGCGTTCGACTTCCGCGATGATGCGTTCGATGTCGCCACCCGGATCGACGATGGCGGCGCGCTGGGTCGCTTCGCAGATCACGATCGAACAGTTCTGCTGAAAGGGCGTTACGGGAACGAGAATGACTTTCATATGACTGACGTCGATGCGCGCGGGCCTGTAAAAACGTTCATTGTACCGGTGCGACCACGGGTCCGACGGCAGCGCGCGCCGCTGCGGCGTTGCTCAAAAAAGCGGCAATTCTTACGCTCATAGCGAAAATCAATGACAATTCGATGGGTCCGATGAGCCGGACCACGGTTTTTTTGTATAATGGCACTACTTGTGCATGGATCGAACCATGCCGTCATTGGGCGAATGCCAAAACGCTAGTGCGTTTTTACAATCGCTGTCAGTACGCTGTTGGGGGCCAAAAGCCTCGCAATTGCAACTCACGCACCTCCAGTAGGTGCACACGTCTTGTCCGGCCAGACGCCGCGCGTCTGTCAGATGGCCTTTGCCGCCGTCACGCCGGATGGGGCCTACGCCGCCGTTCCTGCGCTCACTTGGCTTCACCAGCGCACGAACGTGATGCCACGTTCGATGGCGGCTTGTGGGGTCTGGTCAGGCTGCCGGGGACAGGTTGCGCCAGACGTGAACAATAACCGGGCGTTTGCGGCACGAGTGCGCCGCATCCGAGCACAGTTCACCGTTCGCTTCAGCGAGCGGCGTTCTGCTTTGCACGGCAAAGCCTCGAGCAGCCTTGCGCGCGCCGACCAGCGCAGCGCGGCCGCTCCTTTATCGTTGAAAACACGTCTATGAATGCTCGATTTATTCGACATGTCGGGAGCCTGCTAGCAGTTGGCGTGCTGGCGGGTTGCGCCGCGCCGGGTTCGGGCGATGTCGCATCCAATCCTCAGAACACAAACTCCTTCAGCACGAGCAGTGCCCGCTCGACGGCGCCGCTCGCCTTCGATTCGCACCTTTCCGCGCTGCCCGCCGAGAAGCCGGCGCAACCGGCGCAGTCGCTTTCCGACGCCGAGCCGATCACGACCGGTCCCGACGCCAGCAACTTCGAGCAGAAGGGCAAGGCGTCGTGGTACGGACGCATGTTCCACGGTCGCAAGACCGCGAGCGGCGAGAAATTCAACATGAACGCGATGACCGCAGCGCATCGCACGCTGCCGCTCGCGTCGTGGGTGCGCGTGACGAACGAAGCGAATCACAAGACCGTCGTCGTGAAGATCAACGATCGCGGCCCTTATGTGCACGGACGCGTGATCGATCTGTCGTATGCAGCGGCGGCGGTGCTCGGCATGCGCGGCGCCGGCACGCAGAAGGTGAAGATCGAAGGTCTCACGCAGCAGGAAGCGCGTGCGGCGCGCGAAGAGCAGGCTCAGGCGCTGGCCGACGACAGCGTGAACTGATCTCGCCGACAGCTTCGCAGAACCCGACGGGCCGTTATCGCAACGGCCCGTTTTTATTTCTCGTCGCGTTTGGCGAGCTTCAGCGCGCGTTCATACAGCGCATTGCGCGACGCGCCCGTCAATGTCGCCGCGATGCGCGCCGCGCTTTTCACCGACAACTCTTCCAGCAGCGTCGACAGCAGCGCGTCGTGGGCGTCGTCGGCGTCGTGCGCTTCGGGCGCGCCTTCGACGACCAGGACGAATTCCCCGCGTTGACGATTCGCATCGGCTTCGAGCCACGTTGGCCCTTCGGCCAGGGTGCAGCGATGCAGGCTCTCATGTAACTTCGTCAGCTCACGGGCGATCAGCAGTTGCCGTTCGCCGCCGAACGCGTCGCCGAGCGCGCGCACGGTTTCGACGATGCGATGCGGCGCCTCGTAGAACACCAGCGCCATCGGAAGACTTGCGAGTTTCTTCAGCTCCGACGCACGTTGCTTCGCCTTCGTCGGCAGGAAGCCGATGAACGAGAAGCCGCCGACGAACGCGCCCGCCGCGCTCAACGCGGTCGTGAGCGCGCTCGCGCCCGGCAGCGGGATGACCGGCAGGCCGGCCTCGCGCACGGCATCGACGAGACGCGCGCCGGGATCGGAGATACCGGGCGTGCCCGCGTCGGATACGCACGCGATGCGCTCGCCGTTCCTGAGATGCTCGATCACGCGTTCGGCGGCGCTGCGCTCGTTGTGCTCGTGCACGGCGATCGACGGCTTCGAAATGCCATAGCGCGCGAGCAGTTGCGCGGTGTTGCGCGTGTCTTCGGCGGCGATGCGATCCGCGAGTCCGAGCACGTGGAGCGCGCGCACGGTGATGTCCGCCGCGTTGCCGATCGGCGTTGCGACGATATACAGCGCGCCTGTCGGATAGTGCTGCCCAGCGGCGAGTTCGGAGATCTGAAGCATGAGCGCGGGCGTCGAAGGAAAGGTCGTCATTTTGCCATGCGCGATTCGGTGGCCCGCCGACAACTTTTACGGAGGAGCCGTGTCCAAAATGCTCGGCGACGCTTTCGAGTCGCACGCGCTCGCGTTCCTGCAGCGGCAGCGCCTGCGTCTTGTCGCGCGCAACGTGACGTGTCGCGGCGGCGAGATCGATCTCGTGATGCTCGATGAACGCGGCGCGCTCGTGTTCGTCGAAGTCCGCGCGAGAAGAAGCAGGCGTTACGCGAATGCCGTCGCAAGCGTCGATGCGAAGAAGCGCGCGCGCCTCGTACATGCCGCGCAGCATTTCCTGACGACATGGCGCGGCGCGTTGCCTGCGTGCCGTTTCGACGTCGTCGCGTTCGATGCGGGCCGCATCCATTGGCTGCCCGATGCGTTTCGCGCCGACGAGGCGTGACTGCGGTTCATCGCATGATGCATGCGGTAAACTGCGCAACAACCGACGCCTTGAGCGTTCAAGCCACACACCGCGCATGTCGCGGCCGATGATCGAGAGTCGATGTCAGTCGAACGCATTCAACAGCAATTCCGCGACAGCGCGGCACTTCAACTCGAAGCACTCGACGCGCTGGCGGTTCCGATCGCGGCCGCCGTCGATACGCTTTTTGGCGCGCTCGCGAACGGCAACAAGATTCTCGTGTGCGGCAATGGCGGCTCGGCTGCCGATGCGCAGCGCTTCGCCGCGCAACTCATCGGCCGCTTCGAACGCGAGCGTCCGGGCTTGCCGGCGATTGCGCTGACCACGGACACGTCGATAATCACGGCCATCGGCAACGACTATGCGTTCGAGCAGATCTTCTCGAACCAGGTCCGCGCGCTCGGCCAATCGGGCGACGTGTTGCTTGCGATCAGCACGTCGGGCAACTCGGTGAACGTGCTTGCTGCGATTCAGGAAGCGCACGAGCGCGAGATGATCGTGATCGCGTTGTCGGGCAAGGGCGGCGGCGCGATGTCCGACGTGCTCGCCGAAACCGATATTCATATCTGCGTGCCGGCCGAACGAACGGCGCGCATCCAGGAAGTCCATCTGCTGACCATTCATTGTCTGTGCGACGGCATCGATGCGATGCTGCTCGGCGACGACTGAAACTGAAAGGGGGAACGGAGTTGATGAACAAGACACGCGTCAAGGCGACGCTGGCCCAGGCCACGCTGATGGTGGGCATGTTGTCGGGAGTTGCATTGACGTTGCAGGGCTGCGCGCTCGCGGTCGTCGGCGCGGCGGCCGGCGGCACGTTGATCGCCACGGATCGCCGCACGCTCGGCGCGCAGACCGAAGATCGCGAGATTCAGGTGAAGGCGCTTTCGCGGATCAACGAGAACGTGCCCGATACGTCGCATGTCAACGTGACCGTGTTCAACCGGCGCGTGTTGCTGACGGGCGAAGTGCCGGACGACGCTTCGAAGGCGAAGGCCGAGGCGGTGGTGCGCGACATCAATAACGTCGGCAGCATCGTCAACGAGCTGTCGGTGCAGGGCGCGAGTTCGTACTCATCGCGCGCGAACGATTCCTACCTTGAAGGACGCGTGAAGACTGCGATGGTCGGCGAGAAGGACTTGCACGCGAACGACTACAAGGTGGTGTGCGAGCGCAGTGTCGTTTATCTGATGGGGCTCGTCACGCCGGACGAAGGCGCGCATGGCGCGGATGTCGCCGCGCGCGTGCCGGGCGTCGAGCAGGTCGTGAAGGTGTTCCAGTACATCAAGCCTGAAGAGGCGCAAGCGCTGGAAGCGGCGGCCGCGTCGGGGACGAGCGTGGCGCCGGCGGCAAGCGCGCCGGCTGAGGCGACGGTTGGCACGGTGCCTGATTCGGGCGTGACGTCGCGTCCGCTCGATACGCAATCGCCCGCGCCCGTGAAGAACTCGGATGTGCGTCCGGGGAATGCCAATCCGGCTTCGACGGTGAAATGAACATGATGCGTTTGATTGTCGGCGCGGTGATCGTTGCCGCGTCTTTTGGTGTGTCTGCTGCGGAGCAGACGGGTTCATCCGCGAATGCGATGGCGATCGCGCGCAGCAACGCGTGCATGGGTTGTCATGCGATCGATCGCAAGCTTGTGGGGCCGTCGTTTCAACAGGTCGCCGAGAAGTACAAGGGCGATCCGCAGGCGAGCACGATGCTTGAAAAGAAGGTGAAGAACGGCGGCGCGGGGGTGTGGGGCTCGATTCCGATGCCTTCGCACCCGAAGATGAACGACGCGGATATCAAGACGGTCGTGTCTTGGATTCTGGCGGGGGCGCCGCAGAAGTGAGCGTTGATTGAAGTCGTCTGAAGGCTTGCCTGACGGCGATTTTGCTGTGGTACAATTTTGATTCGTTGGGGGGGTAGCTCAGCTGGGAGAGCGTCGCGTTCGCAATGCGAAGGTCGGGAGTTCGATCCTCCTCCTCTCCACCACGAAATTGCTTTAGAAACAACGCACTACGTCTTGCGATGTAGTGCGTTGTTTTGCGTTGTGAAGCAGGTTTTTGCACACTTGGTGTGGCGGATTTGTGGCGATGAAGTGTTGCCCGAGCCGTCGAGCTACATGTGTAAAAAAAATCCGCGTGAATTACCGGGACCGGCATGGACGTAGACGGGAAGCTTGCATGCATTAGCAAACCACCGCCGTCATGTGCGAAGTCGTGCATGGCGCTACAAGGTCCAAGCCATGCAAGCGCTTCTCACCGTCGATCAGCTATCCATCTACCTGCATAAGTCCGTCGCGAGCATTCGGAGTGACGCTTCGCGCAACCCTCAAGCGCTTCCTCCCATATGTCGACTACCCGGTACTAAGCGATTGCTTTGGCGTATAGAAGACGTCGAGCAGTGGCTGCTTGAGCACGTCGCGTCTGAGGTTACGGTCGCAAGTCATGCGGCAGTAGCTTCTCTGAAGCGACGCGGCCGACCTACCAAAGCGGAGCAGATCGCCAGGCAGCGCGGGGGCAAATCCGCTGAGAATGTTCGAGTTGGTGCGGCCAAGCTTTGAAACCGTACTCCAGCAAGAGTCGCGCGATGAAGGCCGGACCACTCGTCGACGCGAATCGAGTCACGGCAGATTTCTTTCCTGCGTATCTACATGACTACGCTTTCAAGTGTGACGCAGCAAGCATGGAATTGCCGATATTCTCACTGTCGACCAAGCCCGATATATCGATCTCGAAATGGGAGAGTCAAGATGGGATGAGACGAATTACGGTCAAGTCGAGCCTGCTCGGGCGCGCCACGCTGCATGACAAGGACGTACTCATCTTCGTCGCTTCCCAGCTCGTCGCGGGCGTAGACCGCGGTCTACCTGAGACGAATACCAGAACGGTACGATTCAGGGCATATGACTATCTAATTGCGACTGGACGTGGCGTGAGCGGTGCAGAGTACAACGCACTTAGATCATCGCTCGAAAGGCTACACGGGACGATTCTAACGACCAACGTCTGTACCGGCGGAATTCGGATCGACGAGGGGTTTAACCTTATCCAGCGCTATACGATGGTAACGAACGAAGAAGGCCCTTCACGATCGGGTTTTGTGGAGGTGGAGCTGTCTACGTGGCTCTACCGCGCCTTATGCGCGTTCGAGGTCTTCACTCTTAACGACGCATATTTTCGATTGAGGAAACCGTTGGAACGGCGTTTATACGAACTGGCGCGCAAGCATTGCGGGCATCAGGCACTAGCGCGGATCGGGCTGGAGCTTCTTCGTCAGAAGGCAGGAAGCAAGGCGACGCTGAAGGAGTTTCGCCGAATGGTGCGTGCCATCGCAAGTGCGGACAAACTTCCCGATTACAAAATTCTCCTCGGCGAGAAAGACATTGTCACTTTCTACACGAGGAATACGGCAAGGCTCTTACAGAGTCTGCCCGGACCGAACCTATCAGCTGGTGCCTAGTTTTCATAACGTGTTTTCACCCACCGCCCTCGAATGGCCAATGCTCGGGCACGTGGTTTCGCACACCAAAACCTGTGGATAGGTACGTGTTTTCGCCCACCGGCCCTACGTGGTATCAACCACCGACAGTTATCGCGACGCTCGGCAGGGCGGGGTTCTCGCGATGGTGGAGCAGGGCGTAACGCGCGCGCGCGGTTTGTTAACTATTAAAACCTTTAACGTGCATTGTCTTATCAATCGGTGGATAACTGCGCCACGTGGATGCACCGCGAGTCGCTCAAGCGATGCGCAGCAACTCCGCACGTGCATCAGCCGAGCAGAGAGATTCTGGATTGCGTGCATATTCGGCGAAGTCTTCAGCGCCGACGGACTTCCTATATTCCAAGTCGTTCTGTAAACGGCGCACCTCTGCAGTGAATAGCTCGTTCGATATGCTTTCGTAGACATTCATCGTGGCGCGGTGAAAATTGAATTTTTCAAGCTGCGTCGCGATCGCTTGATCGTTAAGGCACATCCGGACACATCGATACGCTCCAACACCATCTACTCTGCAAAGCCTACTTATCGCGCCATAAATGCGGTGGAACGCTATCGCTTCAGACAGGAAATTGAGTGTTAGCCCTTGGCCAAACTGTTTATGTAAAAGAAGTGAACACTCGAAATTATCCAGGGATTCTTCAAACGAAAGGCCGGCATCGGCGAATATTTCGAGATCGTCTGGGTTAAAAGCAGAGGCATCGACAGGTCGTTTCGGGTCTGGGAATTCGTACGCATGTACTTCTACGCGACATATCGACCAGAGGGAATCTATCTCGCCCCATAACGCCTCAAAAAGACGTTCTGGGCCGTCAGAAAAGATCCGTCGAGCGTCGGGAAACAAATGCTGGAGGTTCGACAGCGACCGCTCAGACAGTGGTTGGGCACCGCTCACAATCCGATACCACTTCTTCGAATCCTGAGTCTCTGCAACCTGCGTTGCCAGATCGGATACTGATTCCGGGCCCGTCGTTCGCGACCAACCTTCGGTCGACGAATCAAACCATTTCGCGAATTGATTTGCGTTTACTGCTCCGACACGTGCCATCAACTCGTGCATCACCACTATTGTTCGAATGCGCCGTCGTTTCAGTAGCTCTGCTGGAGACGAGATTCCGGTACCGATATCCATTGATTGATCGCAATGTGTCAAAAATTGTTCGTATTTTTACCGCGAATTGTGTGTTTTGAAAAGTCAGAATCGAAGATCCAAAATCTGATCGGAAGACGAAAGTGGATGAAATGAGTCTGTCGGAGAGAATCGCCGCCATGGTTCTGGCGGAACCTGGCCGTTCACCGGGCCCAGCCAATCGTGCAACGTTTCTTTCTGTGCGGAACGAGGTGCAAGTTGCACTTAGCCAAGGCTGGTCGATCTTGGCGATATATAAGTCGCTGAAGGCCGATGGTGTGATCTCCTTTGGTTATCAAGCCTTTCGTCGATACGTGAATGAGTTGGTTCTGCGAAGAACGTGATCAACGATCAAGACAAATTTGCGGAATTGTCGAACAAGCACCGTGTAATTGTCGTTCAGTCGCGAAGAAAGCGTTCAATTTGCGAGCAACGCTGCAATGATCATGGCGTTGATCGGTTTTATCTTGATTTTCTCCACGACTGTCGCTGAAACGTACTGCGAATTTTCCGGGCAAGATAGGTGAAGTAGGCCCACCCGCAAGCGGGCGGACCTTCTTCACTTTTCCTTATTCGCGCTCCGCGCTCAACGGAAATCGTGCTGAGACGAGTGGTCACCTCGTGGTGACGACGGCCCGACCACAGGGCGCATACCGAATGAACGCCAGAATGGATAACGAAGTTAAGGCCACCCGAAAAGGTTCTACGCCAATCAAAGTGTGGTGCTTGCCGGAAGAGAAGGCGAGCATTGAAGAGAACGCGCGTAAGGCAGGAATGAGTGTCTCGATGTACCTGCGTAACGTCGGAATGGGCTACCGCATCAAGGGAGTCATCGATGCAGAGCTAGTGTTAAAGCTCGCCAAAATTAATGGAGATCAAGGGCGGCTTGGTGGCTTGTTAAAGCTGTGGCTGACAAATAGTCAAAAACTCAGCTCGCAGGATCCTGAGCAAATGCGCAGGGTTATTCATGGCGTGCTCGAACGGATTGTTACGATGCAAATAGCAATGCTGGATCTCGTTAAAAAACCGACTGCCCGGTAGCCCCATCTTCGGTCGTCATCCGTCATGCTTTTGGAATGAGTGGATACTAATAACCGCTTCCAATGAAAGCGATCAGCGCCGGCTATTTCGGTCGCCTGAAGTTGTTGCCATTCGCGGACTGCAAAATAAGAGCGCTTGGCTCTTCGGCTCCGACAGTGTCTTCAAAGGACCGTCACGATTTAGCCGCTAAATTTTCAGTCCAGTGCTCCCGCCTGTTCGCCGGGAACGGTCCGGTGTTCCGAATGTACGGTTGCCGTTATCGCCCGAAGCTGGCGCGCTAGGCGAATTTAGCGGCTATATTTCGCTCCTGAACGAGGACATGTCGAGCTTTTGTGACGACGCGGACAGGTGTGGATAATCGCCGACGAAGACCATGCGGCAGATGAGTTCCGTGGTGAATACGTGGTAAGGGAGGAGAAATGAGCGGAGATAGGATAGTTGAGCAGAGCGAGGGCGGATGTACAACGGCGTGGAAGACGTACTACGAGCTGTTTGATGACGAGGTGTTGCACGTCGAAATCCAGGGAGTTGATTTCGAGGTGCTGGTGGTTCGACAGAAGGCTTCGATTCTATTGCGGTTGCCGCGTGAGTTGGCTCGGCAACTCGGGTTCCGCGTGGGGGAGAGGTTTTGGGACGAAGACCCTGACGGTATCGCAGACGGCGCATAGGTCATCTGTCACAAGCGCTGTTGCCAAACGAGGGGCAGGACAGAACGTCTGTTCGGTTTGGATCAACGTATTCCCGACCATCAAGAATGTCTTGATGCTTTTGAACAACGTCACTATGTTTTCCTAAAACGCGGGGGATTGCATGAAGGATGTGACAGATCGTAGGGCGTTGGAGTTGCCAGCGTTCTCGGATCAGACATTGGTAACGCAGCGGGTAGCGTCGGAGCTGCGCGAGGGGGGCCTCTTGACGGCCTTTGCGTTGGTTCGTGTTCCAGGCGGATGGGTGGTTCGCTTCTTTGGAACTGAAGATCGAGCGGTGGCGTTGCGAGCGGTTAAGGATGGTGCCGCTCGGGTGTTTAAGTCGTTGGATGCTGCGGCGTCGGCGGTCGAGGTTGTTGGATTTAAAGTGTCGGCGCTTGGGACCTCGGCGTGATGGGTTGGTCAGGTCGCAAAGCGGCACGTTCGACGCGGAAGCCGCGCCCGTTCGAGCTGGACATTAGAGCCATTCTCCGTGAGCGGCCGTTTGAAGCGGTCTTAGCCGCCGGTCAACCGGCGTATGTGTCGGCTCCGGAAGGGATGGACGGAATTTTGAAGGTGTATCCGGACGGTCGACGGGAGCTGGTGACATTTGACCTGCAAGGCGAGCATTTGATAGCGGTTTTGCCGAGCTATAAGGGACCGCGGCGCTATTCCGGCAAGCCCCGTCTCGGGAGGCCGCCGGAGGCGGCGGACGGAGGTTGACGGCCCGAAAGAAATAAGCTCCTCGGTAGAGGGGGGGTTGAGAACCCCACCCCTCTGCCGAGCGGCGAGTTGGACTGATAAACGAGGGGTGATCGATGGTGGAGCGGGAAAAGCGTAAGCGCGTTCCTCGATTGCTGCGTCCGTCCAGAACGCCAATGACGCTGTAGACGACGCCCGTCGTTCATCTTCGACTCGAATCGGCGTATCGACAAGGAGAAGGACGAGCCCCACAGGAGTTGAGTCTATAGCAACTAACCCCGCCCCCGTACTGTCAACGTAGAGGCGGCCGCACAATTTTTCGCACGGCTTGAATTAACAACATCAAGACGCGGTTGTTTCGGGGCTTTCGACGCTCATGGCGGTCCCGTAAGGCCTTCGAAGCCGTGCGTCGCGGCTTGAGATTGTGCAAGAGGCCTTGAACTTGCGCGCGATGGCATCAACGGCAACGGCGCATGAGGCCGTCAGCTCCCGTTCATTGACAGTACGGGGGCGCGCGGTTTTTCAATCCGGCAGACTAGGACGACGAGTTTGTGCGGAGATGTAATCGAAGCGATGTGACTGTGGACCGTGCGCAAGCGAGGCCGGACATGAACCCGGAACTGGCTGCCGAACTGGCAGAAGATGCGCAACTGAAGACGGCGATACGCGAATTGCGGAAGCTGAGGAAGGACAGCGAACAACTTAATCGTGCGTGGTCGGAAAGGTGGGTGGCTCGTCAAAAGTACGAGCGAGACTACGCATTCATGGTCAAGCAACTCCGGGAACGGGAGGACCGTATCATGGACGAGCTCAGGCCCTATCTCGCAAAGATCGAGGAGCTTGAGAAGCAAGTAAGGAAGCTGGACCGAAAAATTCGAAAGCGACACTGCAACAAAGGTCGTCCTGAAGCGTTATAGGTCTTTCAGAGTCTACAGACCCCCTTGCAGCTCCGCGCTGACATTCCTTGTGCTTGGGTGCTCAAACGTGGCGGAAGCTTGCGACGACAGTCGCGGTTTTGGGGCTAATCCTTCTCTAGCCGAACAGCGCACTGCCCTTAAGCTAATATCACGAACGCACCGCTAATGATTTACGGACGATGCGAAGAAGCTGGCGAACTCGGCAGATTTAGCGGCTAAACTTCATTCAGCCTCGGAGTTGGACCTACTATGAAAGATGACCAATTCAAAGGTCTGCCGGATGATATGGACGAGTGGATTCGTCTTCTGCAGTCCGACGATGGCCGTGCAGCGCGCGAGCATCTTGAAGCAGGAAGGGCGATTTACTACCGCGATGCGGATACCCCTATCGGACTCTGTATTAAGAAATATCCGGATGGGCACCGGGAACTTGTAAGATTTTCCGTGGAGCACGGAGAGAAATTCGTTTCCAGTCTCCCGCCATCCGTTCGGCTCGGTCTTCTGGATGGCAAGCTCGATGTTCGCGATGACTTCAATGACCCGCTGCCGGCTGATCTACTCGACCTATTTGAGAGCGTTGCGAAATCCACAAAAGCAGCTAACGATGCGTTGGATGATGCCCTAGTTCTCATTGATGAGTCGAACGTTCGAATCGAAAGGTTAACGAAGGCCGAATGAATTTGAACGCTGTCTTCGAGCGCCCAAACCCGATGCATCGGAGCGGGGCTGAGGCCCTTAGCTCCGCCCTGACTGTGGGTGGGCGCGTCAACGTGAGCATCTGTTTCAGACACGTTGTCTCTACAGTTCTCTGTTTCGACGCCGGGGTATTGTGCGCACGTCGTGCGCACACGCCGAATGCTCGATGAGCGGTCCACCTATATGTGATAAGGCAGAGGATTTTTAGCGAAGCGCAGACGGCGGACCACGTCCGCATTGGCACGACGTACGGGCCGGCTGTGTTTCGCTAAAAATTCTTTGAGCTAAGCCGCTCCGCTGGCGTTTGCGGCTATGGGCGTTGAACTGAAAGGCCAGCATGCGATGTTCTCGACGACAGGGTTTGTGACGCCCGGGATGAACGGCCTGCGGACCGGTTCAAGGATGGGAGATCCGCACAACGCATGGGATGAACAGACGACGCAGAGTGTGGCAGGCGGCGGTAGGCGACGTCTGGCCGAGCGTGTCCACCGGTGCCTGCGGGACGTGCTGGAACCGATGCTGTAGTCGGGCGGAACGGAATTCATCGGGGACTCGCCGGTGGTGCTCGCGGTAACGCACCAGGTAGCAGAGCATGCGACCGCGCGAACAGACGGGACAGTCGTAGAGCGACCGGCCAGTGAGTTTGGCGTAGCGGTCACGATAGTCGGGTTCGGGCGCGGTGCGGGCTTCGCGGTCCGGCTCAACGTTGAGCAGATGACGGCATGCGG
The DNA here is from genome assembly GCF_023630765.1 of Caballeronia sp. ATUFL_F2_KS9A. Lineage (NCBI taxonomy): Bacteria > Pseudomonadati > Pseudomonadota > Betaproteobacteria > Burkholderiales > Burkholderiaceae > Caballeronia > Caballeronia sp. ATUFL_F2_KS9A. The sequence goes on from NZ_JALQEK010000022.1 coordinate 142,405, forward strand.
TCAGCCGGGATTCGCGCAGGCGATTGCTCAGCAGCCCATAGTGGCGGATGCGTTGCAGTCCGCGAGGAAGGACGTGTAGCAGGAAGCGCCGGATGAACTCAAGCGGGGGCAACTGCATTACGCGCGGCTTGTCTGGTCTGCGATAGTCCTTCCAGCGAAACGTAACGTGAGCGTCGGTCAGGCCGACGAGGCGGTTGTTGGAGACCGCGACTCGGTGTGTATAGCGGCCGAGATAGTCGAGAACCTGTTGCGGGCCGCCGAATGGCTGCTTGGCATAAACGACCCACTCGACGTGCCGCGGACCCATAAGGTAGCGGGCGAATTGAGCGGGCTCGGACAGATGGGTCAAGGCGGAGAAGAACCTCAGTTCGCCTGTGTCGAAGGCATGCTGCAACCGCTCGAGGAACAGTCGCCGGAACAGACGCGAAAGCACCCGGACGGGCAGGAAGAAACCGGGTTTGCAGGCTACCCAATCTTAATCGCGCCGTCGTCCATGATCTTGCGACCTGTCGCTTCATCGATGAGAAGGTCAGCGTGCTAATCGCCGGTCCTTGCGGAACGGGCAAAAGCCATCTGGCGCAGGCACTGGGCCACTCAGCCGCCCGGCAAGGTCACGATGTCCTGTTCATGACCCAGACCCGGCTTCTCGGCGCGCTACGCAACGCGCAAGCCGTCGGCTCCTACGACCGACGCTTCCAGGCGCTTGCCAAGGTGCCGCTGCTCATCATTGACGACTTTGGACTGAAACCCATGCGCACGCCTGAAGACGAAGACTTCCACGATCTGATTGCCGAGAGGTACGAGCGTACGTCGACCGTCTTAACGAGTAATTTGGATTTTACCGAATGGGGCGACGCGTTCGCGACCAACAAAATGCTCGGTGCCGCAACGCTTGATCGTCTGCGACATGCCGCGTACCGCGTCGTGCTCGACGGCGAGAGCTACCGTGTTCCACGCCCGATGCCCGAAAGCAACAAATCAGCACTTGCGAAAGGAGGTAAAAACAAGGATTCTTGTTCCCCGTTCGAGCCCCGAATCAGGCGCCCTTCGCTGGCGCCATTACGCCGAAAACACCCGGCTCCTTTACGGCGAAAGGCAACACGCCCAGAACGGCAGGTTTATTTCGGCAACCTCCGCCTTGAGTTGGAAACCGCCGTCGGCCGAGGGAACATATATCCGCGAAATCGCATCGGTGAGATTGACCTTGCCCTAGCTGAAGCATTTGCGTGGATGGAGGCACAAGGACTGGTAGTGCCGGCAGAGGGCATGAACGGTAACAACGGTTTCAAGCATCTGAGCCGACGTGCACAGCGTTTCGAGAATCCGCAGGCCTTCGTTGACTACCAGACCGCCCGCCTGCTGCCCAAAGCGCTCCTGCATCCGGCGATCGCGAACGATGTATGGCTGTCGTTCATGCGTGGTGCGTATCCGACTGCCGTGTTCGAGGCGATGCGGGCCGTCGAAATTGCCGTGCGGGATGCCGCACGTTATCCGGCCGCCGAGCATGGCGTGCCGATGATGCGGCAGGCCTTTAGGCCGAACGCCGGGCCTCTGGCTGACCATACGAAGGACGCGGGCGAGCAGGAAGCCCTGGCGGCCCTTTTTGCGGGGGCGATCGGCTCTTACAAGAATCCGCATTCCCACCGTAACGTGCCGATCGACACGCCGCGCGAAGCGGTCGAAATGATTGCGTTGGCCAGTCATTTGCTGGGCATCGTCGATGCGCGGGCGGCCGCCCGACGGGCCGCGCCGTGAGCCAGATCGTCACACATAATGGCATTTCGACGCCCGTACTTGTCATAGCCGCGGGCGAGCGTGCCGGCATACGCTTTCTGGAGTTCTTCGCGTCGGCGATCCGCAATCCGCATACGCGGCGTGCCTATGCGCACGCTGCGGGGGATTTCCTCGCATGGTGTGCAAACGCCGGCGTGAATTCGATCACCGCCGTGCAACCGTTGCATGTTGCGGCCTGGATTGAGCTGCAAACGCAGACGCACTCAGCGCCGACCGTCAAGCAGCGCCTCGCGGCGATCCGGAATGCCGGTTGGCGGCCGTTGGCGACCTCACCCGATCGGCCAGGAAGAGACCTCCGCCACTCATGTCGTGCGGACGCTCGAGAGGTCTCTTCATCCTGGAAGCGGTCACTCGATCGCCGGGAGCCAGCGTCGCTAGGACGGAGGATTCCACTCCCGATCAGACGTCGGTGGTTAGCATGCTTACCGTAACACCGTCACGCTGTATTGAGTCGTTGGCCCTACGATCAAGAGATCGCTTCGAATACCAATCCGTAAGCTCTCTCGACAGGCCCTGTACGCGCGCTGTGTCAATCGAATCGACTGAGTACGTTCTCTGTACAAGTTCCAAAAGGTCTAAGGTAGCCGCTTCCACGGTGACGATCGCATTCGAAACTCCTCGTCGGTCACGGCGTTCGGGTAATGTGACCCTCCTAGGGGGCCGTTGATCCTGGTAATCTAGACGCGACGTAGAGACCACCATTCGCGAATGGAGCTCTTCGGCTGCGTCATCGCGTAGTATTTCCATAAGGTCGTCGTTTATCGTTCGAGTCGAACCATTTCTCAGTCGCGCAGCCCGTGCGATAGCGTCCGCATTTCTAAAGAGGCCAAGGTTTTGACACAAACCATGCAAATGTGCCGCGATAACCTCTAACTCCGCCGTGTTAGTGTCTTTATTAGAAACTGCCTCCTCGGAATTCCATGCGCGAATCTGCAGACGCCGCGTTGTGTCTCGAGATGCATTCGGCGAGACCCGTGTTGCGATAACGAGATGGCGCGAGATGTGGACTGGAGTCGTTGCGTTACTTTTGGGGGCTACCAACGAGACTTTCGCATTGCGCACTTGATCGGACCAAGGACGCAGTGCGGTCGTCATTGAGCTTAAAGATCGGTCGATGCCTTTGGCTTCGACCAACGCCCAATTAAAGCTACCACCTGAGATCGCTGGGCGCAGTGCAACATAGTCAGGCAGCAAGTTCGATGTGTTTTTCGGATCAGCTGCGATACGTAAGCGGCTCGGAGGATAGCTAGGATGCCAGCCATGGGTTGTCACCGGCACAACCTTATTTGGGTAAAAGGCGCTCACGGGTGCGATCCATTGATACCTCTCTTCGTCAAGAATCTTTCTGGCCGAAGCGACGCCTAGCATCCATGATACGAAACCTTTCCACTGTCGCTCACAATTGCGCAGCTCGGGAACCAGGCACAGTTCAGTGGTCGATTTGGTTACGGTTAGTAAATACTGCGGCCACCCCATCAAGTCTGTCGCGGTGACGGATGGAAGATTTGATACCCAGTCTGAAACGAGGTATCCCGCAAGTTCGGATGTCGTCAAAGCAAGTGGGGATGATGCGGACTGTCCTACAGCCCAGTATTGACCAACAGTGGTCATGCACTTTCCTTTCGTGGAGAAAACTCTGAGCTCAGCACCCACTATTGCTGGGTTGCTTCTTGTTGCAAGTTAGTAGGTCTCTAATGCTGCCTTTTTAGTGGCTAGCACGATCCCACACACCGGGTAGGTGCCCCAAACGGCCCGGGGTCATGCGTGGCCGCGCCAATCAATGTGGCTGCGAAGGCACCACGTGAATTAATAAGCTTTGAGAGAGAACAAGCGCGTACGCCAACAAGGAATTCACTAATGATTATAAATGCTCCCGCGCCTGTTGCGCTAATATTCTTTTTGGCATCATTGAATAATCATATAGTCAAAAAGGAAAAAGCCACTAGCAGGACGAGTGAATAGTGGCTTTTCCAATGGTCCTTGCGAGCCTACAAAGCAATCATTCAAGAAACTTATATGCTGTGACCGATGGCATGGTCCACACACTGCGTGCTGCACAAACCGAGACACGTTTCAGTGAGTCCATGGAGATGGCGAAGGACGCGCTACCGCAGGCGTTGCTAATAGACGGTCATAGTCCGTTGCTGCTATTGCACAGCGCGCTCAGCGAAGGGCTGCACGCAATGTCGGATGAGCAGTGTCTGGAATACGCGACTAGCGTCCGTGTTGTGCTAGCAGAGCTATCAGATCGCATGGCGCAGGTGCTCAAAGATGAGAAAGCGTTGAGCAGTGCCGTTTCCCATCTGCTGCACGCGAGGTCGAAGAAGTAGTGCGCTCCTGTTAGTGTGGCCCGCCATCAATCTCTCTGCGGACCTGCGGACCTCCAAGAAGAGGTCGTAGGTCGGGCCCCAAGACAAGACGATAACTCTGGTCTTTGTAGCTGCCAGCCAAAAAGATGCCGTGATGGCGGCCTAAGGGCAAAAAGCCATCCCGCTCGGCTTTCGCTCGGACGGCGGAATCCGGACCACGAATCGACGTCCGAATGTCCGACGAAGATGTCTGCGAATGACCTGCTTGGCGGGGTCGAGGCAGATTTACCCGCGATTCGCTCGCCGAAAAGCGGTCGTTAAGCACGGGCCCATCAGATCCCGAGCATGGAAGCTGGGCGACAACCTCGAACGGCCGTTCATGGCCCGGGTGCCGACTAACGCAATTGGCAACGCAGCACGCGATCCGGAACTGCCGTTGGTTAGCAGCCTTCGCCGATGTCTCTTGTCGGAATACTGCGGTCGCAGAAATACAGGGGCCCATCGCCAGGTCTCGCTCATCGTCACACGGGGTGCTAAATGGGTCGGTTGGACTAAAGAATGCAGGAAAAAAGCCGATAACACGATCTTCAACTAGCAACCTTGGCAACGATCATATGGCCCGCACTCATAGCTTCATGCCGCTCGTACGCCACGGGTAGAGCGCTCTGCCAACAACTGAGCCTCTGACTGCACACAGTCGCGGAAATCGTTTAGCCGATACAAATTAATATTAATAAAATGAAAAATCTTAAGATAAAGATCGAGCAGGTAAAAAACATTAAGTCAGCTGTAATCGAGTTTCCGCTGGAACAAAGTGTAAGCTTAATTGTTGGCAGCAATGGAAGCGGCAAGAGCACCATATTGCTGGCGCTTTCGCAAGCTATACGAAAGTCACTGAGATCACTCAATTCAGATGACTACAATAAATTTTCGAAAGTCGAAATTGGCCTTGACGGCAAAGTTGACGTGTGGTCCGGTGCGAATGACTGGGCAGACGTAGCGAATCGGGCAGTATCTCTCCGTGGGATGTATGAGGGAAGCCTGTTTTACGGAACTCGGTTCAATGACTCACGGACTGTAGATGGACTTCTTAAGTCGGGAGATATCGCGGCCGAAGATATCGTGGACGCTGACGACTACGTCAAGGAAAAATTGAGTCAAATTCTCACTGGCACGGCAAACAAATACAAAGATCTGAAGAGAATTAAAAACAGGTCAATCGCTCAAAGGCTGCGACTAACAAGCACGCCATATTTCAATTCCATCAATGGGAATTTGATTAGTCAGTATCGAATGAGTTCGGGAGAGTGCCTTCTGATCTCACTTCTGCATTTTCTGTACAATGCGATATTTCGACGCTCGCTTGCGAAAGACCAATTGATCTTAGTGTTGATCGACGAGATAGAACTCGCGTTACACCCAATCGCGGTGAGTAGATTTATAGATTTGATCAATGAGCTTGTCCATAACGCGCCGAACCTAATGGTGATATTGACATCGCATTCGCCCGAAGTGATTCGAAAAATTGAGCCGAAAAATATCTATAAAATCGAAAACAATGCGGGCATCGTTGATGTTGTTAATCCGGGGTATCCCAGCTACGTTATTCGAGACGTGTATCGACATGATGGCTTTGACTTTTTGCTGCTTGTCGAGGACATTTTGGCAAAGGTGCTAGTTGAAAAAATTCTAGAATCCAAGAATCTGGGTTCAAGCAAATTAGTAAACGTGGTGCCCGTCGGGGGATATGCGAACGTGCTCACGTTGCAGCGTGATCTCTTGCGAGGCAATGTTTTGGGTGTTGGTCGAGAAATTATAAGCATCCTCGACGGTGATGTAGCAGACAAAGTCTCTAACGAATTTGGCGACATGAAGAAATTGTTTTTGCCAATCAAGAGCGTTGAGAAGCTTCTATATTCCATCGTTATCGAGGGCGCCAATCCTGCTTTAAAGAAGATAATTAATGACAAATATTTTCAACTGGACTCCTTGGATTCCTTGGCTGCTGAACATAATCAGCAATACGGGGCGAGGGAAAAGGTAGAGCAGCCAGACAAGAAATTCTATTTTAGAATTCGTAAAAACCTCGAAAACCGTGGAATAGATGAACTGATGTTCGTTCAAAAATTATCGGATGACATCATTGGCGCGATTTCGTTCGAAAAATTTTCAAACAGTCTTGAGAGAATGCTGAAAAAATAAAGAAACTAACCCCTGGACTAGGGGCAGGAAGGACTGTAGGGCATGGCCGTGCCCCGATTGACTGCCCAGCAGCGGATCAAAGCGCCCTCCCGAACGTCGCACCCGTACGTCGGGCAACGGTCCCTTTCTGTCCGACTGCGCCCGACGGCGGGCGCTCCCAGTCGGTGACGCGTCCGTTCCTCCGTTAGATTGACACGCTGGAGAACGGGGCCCGGCGGCTCGACCGCAATATACGCGAGGCGCAGCAAGCTAGTGAGCACAAGTCGGCAGGTCCGGCCGGATCGAGCACACGTACGCCTGCTAGCCGTTGAGCTTGTCTAGTTCCCGCTGGTTATAACAGGCACGCCCGAAAGCGCAGGCATCGAGTACTAGTCAAGAAAACGGTGGCTTTCTAGACACATCCAAAACGCGTATTCGAGCATAGCGAAATCTTGTCTGACGAGTTAACATTCGCGTCAAGTTTTCAATGTCTCGATTGAGCCAATGAATCAACGGATCGGCTATGCGCGTGTGTCCACAGAGGACCAACACCTAGACCTGCAGCGGGATGCGCTTCAGCAGGCAGGATGCTGCGTTATCTATGCGGAAGCGGTTAGCGGTAAAGGCGCCGCGCGCCCGGAGCTCGATCAGTGTCGAAAAGCACTGCGAAGCGGTGACACGCTGGTCGTCTGGCGGTTGGATCGGCTCGGCCGCAGTCTGCAAGACCTGGTCCAGATTGTGGCCGATCTAGAACGCGGAGGGATCAAGTTCGAGAGCTTGACTGAAAAGATCGAGACGGTGAGTGCTGCTGGCAAGCTCGTATTTCATGTCTTCGCGGCCCTCGCGGAGTTCGAACGCAGTCTGATCCGTGAGCGAACCCAAGCCGGCTTGGCAGCAGCGCGTGCCAGAGGTCGTTCAGGTGGCCGAAAGCCGAAACTTGGGGAGAAGCAGCTTAGGGAGATTAAGGCGCTCTTGCGGGACCCAGATATCCAAGTGGCAGAGGTGGCGCGGCGTTACGGTGTTTCCCGCACGACTCTTTACAAACACGTTGGGGTCATCGCCCCGCGCCACCCTTGAGAGCTGCCTGCGTTGGAGCATAGCCGGGAACAATAGAAATGCTGCCTGGGAGATCAGATTGAGCATTGGGGAAAGAATTCTTCGCCGCAACCGACGAAATAAGAGGCGCGATCGATGCGCGCGAATGCAAGCACATCTTGCTTAGACTGCTGATCTTGCGATATGCGTCTGAAACGTTTGTGAGGCGGCGTGAACGACTGCCAAGGAGCTCGACGCTTGTTGGAGCCGCGACGAATACGTCCAAGAACACTTACTTGTTCCGCTCTTCGCGAGCTGGTCCGCTCCGCTGCCCCGTCAAGGTGATACATCCTCGGTCCGGTTGCTTGTTATTCCGACCTAGCAAAACGTGTCGCTACTTCTGGGCGCCATGCTGCAGCTACGACTGATACGCAGCTGGGATTCAACGATTCGCCTAATCCTAAAAATCCGAGTCGGTTGGTGCGGCCCACTCAAAAGCGGTTTGAATGGCACTCTTATTCGCGCAACAGTTGTCATGGGATGTCATGACTGGGGGAAACTAGATGAATGTTTTTGACCTCGATGCGGAGCTGTTGAGCCGTTACGAAGCATTCGCTCGTTCGTTCACTATGATCCGGGCGCAGGATATTCGCACGCAAGTAGAGGCAATCTATCGCAGTGGGAAGTTCTGGCCTGAGCCGTTGATCGGGGTGAATCCGCATTTCGAGCGTGGCCGCTCGCTGGTGGACCTTGCGCAAGAGGGTGTCATCGACCCCGACTTGCCCAAGGTCTTTGCGTTCGGCGCAGATCGCTCGGCGATCAGCCTGCACCGCCATCAGGACCAGTCGCTGTCGAAGGCGCTGCAGAAGCGCAACTACATCGTTACCACTGGCACTGGCTCGGGCAAGTCGCTGTGCTTCTTCGTGCCAATCATCAATCGCATTCTGAAGGCCAAGCGCGCGGGTGCGGTGCCGCGCACCCGCGCAATCGTGATCTATCCGATGAACGCGCTGGCCAATTCCCAGCGCGAAGAACTGGAGAAATTCATCGAAGACTGCGGCCTCGAGCCGCATCTGAAACCAACCTTCGAACGGTACACCGGTCAGGAGAGCGACGCCGAGCGCAAACGTATCGCGGCGGCCAAGCCCGACATTATCCTCACCAACTTCATGATGCTCGAACTGCTGATGACGCGGCAGGATGGGCTTGACCAAGAAGTTGTCGCTAACATGGATGGGCTGGAGTTCCTTGTGTTGGACGAACTGCATACCTACCGCGGGCGGCAGGGGGCCGACGTCGCGATGCTGGTGCGGCGTGTGCGCGAGCGTCTTGGCACGCAGGACATGCTGTGCATCGGCACGTCGGCGACTATGGCCTCGGGTGATGTGGATGCCGGGCGCAGGGCCGTGGCGAAGGTAGGCACTACGCTGTTCGGCAGCACGGTACTTGAGGATGACGTAATTACAGAGAGCCTGTCGCGCTGCACGCAGGGAGTGTGGCAGCCAGAGGCGCTCAAGGCAGCGGTGCTCCAGCCCGAGCCGGTTCCGACCGACCATGAGATGTTCCGCCGCGATCCGCTCGCGGTGTGGATCGAGATGAACATCGGCCTTGACGAGGAAGAAGCCCGTCGCCGTCGCAAGCCACAGACGCTAACTGATGCGGCGACGACGCTCGCGGCCCACACTGACCTCGACGCCGCGCTATGCCGCAAGGCGCTCGAAGTGCGGCTCGTCGCTATGAGCGAGTGCATTAACGAGCGTGACCAGGCGTTCATGGCGTTCAAACTGCACCGATTTCTTTCAGGCGCGGGGCATGCCCATGCCACGCTCCAGCCCGCAGGAACGCGCCGCGTCGCGCTGGCGGCCGAGAAGTACGACCGCGAGGATCGCGAGGCGCGCCTCTACCCGGTCTTCTTCTGTCGCGAGTGCGGGCATGAGGCGCACTCGGTCTCGATCGACGACGAGGGCACGGTGGTCGCGCGCCCCATCGACCAGACTGCTATCGATGGGGTCGATAGCAAGGGATGGCAACACGGCTTCTTAGTGCCTGACGCCGACGGTGCGCTAGCTTTCACCGGCAAGCCAGAAGATTACCCAGACGACTGGCTGGAGCTGACAAAGTCTGGCGATCCGCGCCTCAAGTCCAATCATCGCGGCAAGCACGACGGGCGGATGATGATGCTCGGCGCAGATGGATGTGGTGACATGGACGGTGTGCGGGCCTGGTTCTTCCCGGGCAAGTTCCGCTTTTGCCCGCATTGTCGCAACCAGCCCCCGCCGCAGGCTCGTGACATCAACAAGCTAGCGGGTCTCTCAGCAGAGGGGCGTAGTTCGGCGACGACACTCATCACCACCGCCGCACTCGACTGGATGGAGCGCGGAAAAGTTCCGACCGACAAGGCGCGACGCAAGCTACTTGGCTTTACCGACAACCGGCAGGACGCCGCGCTGCAGTCTGGCCATTTCAACGACTTCATCTTCGTCACCCTGCTGCGCGGGGCGATGCTACGCGCGGTGCGCGCCGCAGGGGACGAGGGGCTGGGGCACGAGCAGTTCGGCGATGCACTACGCCGTGCGCTCGGCTTCAACCCCGAGGACAAGGGCCGTCGCTCGGCCTGGATGCTGGACGAGAACCCCAAGGGCTTCGCCGCGCTCGATGAGGCGAAGACCTCGATCAACCGTGTGCTCGCCCATCGACTGTGGAACGATCTAAGGCGGGGCTGGCGCTTCACCAACCCCAACCTTGACCAGCTCGACCTCATCCGCGTCGACTATCCTGGCGTCACGCTTTTGGCGGAGGACGAGGAGAGCTGTGGGGGTAAGGATCAGGAGAGCCTGACGGACGCGCAGCGCCGGGGCTTCGCGATTTTTTCGGCGATCTCAGCAAAGACGCGCCGGGCGATGTTCCGCGACCTGTTCGATACCATGCGCCAGGGATTAGCGGTGGCCGTCGATGCGCTCGATCCGGTCGAGCTGGAGCAGGTCGGCCAGAAGTCGCGAAGTCTGCTCAAAGATCCTTGGGCGATCAGCACCGAGGAGCAGTACAAAGACCTTAATTTCCTGAACACGCTGGTGATCGGTGTGCATGCCGGAAAGAATGAACGTGTGTTGCGAGTCTCAGGACGAGGCGGGCTGGCGCGCAGATTGGTCAAGATGGCAGGCGTGAACATTCCCCTCGCCGACCGCGAGCTATTGCTGGAGGCGATGCTGGCGGCAGCCGCGAAACATCAGGTGGTCCGCCAGTTCTCGGTGGGGCTGCTGACGGGCTGGCGGCTTGCGCCCGGTGCGGTGCGGCTCAGGCCGGGCGAGGGCAAGCCGGAGAATGACAGGGGCAACGTATTCTTTGCGGGTCTCTATTCTGACGTCGCGGCGCGGCTCGGCTCGCCCGGCGACCTGCCTATGGCCTTTGAGGCGCGAGAACATACCGCGCAGGTCGACTCGCTGTTGCGCGAACTGCGTGAATGTCGCTTTCGTTTCGGCGCGAATGACAAGGCCCGCATGGCCGAGATGGCGGGCGAGGCACGCGTGATCAACGAGAAGCGCGATTTCCTGCCATTGCTCTATTGCTCGCCGACGATGGAGCTGGGCGTCGACATCTCGCAGCTCAACGTCGTCTATATGCGCAATGCTCCTCCGACGCCCGCCAATTACGCTCAACGTGCTGGCCGCGCGGGGCGCAGCGGGCAGGCGGCACTAGTCGTCACATATTGCGCGGCGCAGAGCCCGCATGATCAATATTATTTCGAGCGGCGAATCGATCTCGTCGCTGGGATCGTAAAGGCGCCTGCGATCGACCTTGTCAACGCCGACCTGCTTTCTGCGCACGTCCATGCGGAGTGGCTGGCGGCGGCGAGGGAGTCGCTAGGCAAATCGATCCCCGACAACCTCGACATGGACGTCGAGGGCCTGCCGGTAAAAGCCGCCATCCTCGCCGCCTTCGCCACAGCGACGGCGGACACGGAGGTGCAGGCGCGCGCAGGGCGCATCGTCGCCTCGGCCCTACCTGCCGCGGGCGCGTCGCAGATCGGCGACCCCGTCGAGTTCGTCGCTGCTTTGTGGGGCGAAAGCGCAAAGGAATTCGACGCCGCATTCCGACGCTGGCGCGAACTCTACCGCTCTGCCTGCCAGGACCGAGACGAGGCGCATCGCATTGGTCAGCGTACCGGCATCGGCGCACAGGAGCGGCGCGAAGCGCGGGCGCGGTATGTGGGCGCAGACAAGCAGGTAGAACTGCTAGCGACGGGCGTGTCCTCACAAAGCTCAGATTTCTACGTCTACCGCTATCTGGCGACCGAAGGCTTCCTGCCGGGCTACAACTTCCCGCGCTTGCCACTCTACGCCTTCATCGATGCTGACAAGTCCTCCACTGTGCTGCAGCGTCCGCGCTTCCTAGCGATTGCGGAGTTCGGGCCTAACAGCCTCGTCTACCACGAGGGCAAGGCCTATCGTTGCAATCGCGCCAAGTTGCCTGCTGGATCACGCACCGAGGGCAACATGCTGGTGACGCGCACCATGAAGTGCTGCCAGTCATGCGGTGCTGCGCACGAGAGCGAGACCCAAGAACGCTGCGCGGTGTGCAACGATGTGCTGACCGATGAAGGGAGGCTTTCCAAGCTCTACCGCATCGAAAACGTCGACGCCGTGCCGGGGGCGCGGATCACCGCCAACGACGAGGACCGCCAGCGGCGCGGCTTCGAATTGCGTACGATCTTCGAGTGGGATCCCCGGCGGCAGGAAGACCTGCTGCTCAAGGCCGACGTAAGCCCGCTGGCGGTGCTGTGCTACGGCCCGCAGACGAAACTCTCCCGCGTCAATTTAGGCCTGCGGCGGCGCAAGGAGAAGGCGCATACGGGCTTCGACATCGATACGCTGACCGGTCGCTGGCTCAAGGACCCCGATGCGGACGACGATCAGGACGAAGACCCCAAGGCCGCCCGTCGCCAATCAATTGTGCCCGTGGTGGAGGACACCAAGAACGCCCTGCTGGTGCGCTTCGATCAGGGCCTTGACCTCTCCACCGCGCAGCTGGCGACGCTCCAGCACGCGCTGATCCGCGCGATCGAGGCCGAGCATGTGCTGGAGACGGGCGAATTGCTTGGCGAGCCGCTGCCCACGCGCGAGGATCGCAAGGCGATCCTGCTCTATGAGGCTACCGAAGGGGGAGCGGGCGTACTTAAGCGGCTGATGGATGGCCCAGAACGCTGGCAGCGCATCGCCGAGGTGGCGCTGGACCTGATGCACCTTGAACGAAGTGAGGATGGTCATCTGCACGATACCGACGATGCCTGCGTCGCCGGGTGCTACCGCTGCCTGTTGTCCTACTACAACCAGCCCGACCACGAGATGATCGACCGCGAGGACGAGAGGGTTCGCGACGTGATCGAGCGCATGGCGCGGTGCGAGCGCGACCGTCCGGCTACTGCTGCGGCGAACCGCGACGATCCTTGGCTGGCGGCGCTTGCCATCTGGAACGCTCCCGCACCACGATCCGAAATCCTCGCCGGTGCCACCTGGCCGCTGTGCTGGCCAGACCTGCTGGTCATGGCCGTCGCCGGAACTCCGCCGACTGAACTCGTCGCGCGTTGCGCGGCGATCGGGCGCGACCTCATCGAACTGCCGGAACTTCCCGGCAAAACCATGCCCCCCGCGTTGGCGGCAGCGCTTGGAGTGCCTGCATGAATTCCGCTCTTTCGACCGGCCATTTTCAGACCGGCGACCTCGTGAAGGCCCGCGACCGTGAGTGGATAGTGCTCGGCCAACCAGGCGAGGGGCTGATGCGGGTCCGCCCACTGTCCGGTTCGGAGGAGGATGCCATCGTCATCGCCACCGCGCTGGAGCGAACCCCGGTCCAGCCTGCGACTTTCGACCCTCCGAGCCCCGACCAACTCGATACGCAGGACGCGGCGCGAATGCTGGCCGACGCGCTGCGCCTCTCGCTGCGGCGCGGAGCGGGGCCATTCCGCAGTGCCGCGCATCTCGGCGTCGAACCGCGTGCCTATCAGTTGGTTCCGTTGCTCATGGCGATGCGCCTTGAAGTGAAGCGCCTGTTGATCGCCGACGACGTGGGCATCGGAAAGACGATAGAGGCAGGCATGATCCTGCGCGAGATGCTCGACCGCAGTGAGATCGACCGCTTCACCGTCCTGTGTCCGCCGCAGCTCGTCGATCAGTGGGTCGGTGAACTGGCCGAAAAGTTCGACATAGACGCCGTTGCAGTTACTTCTGGCCGCGCTCGCTCGCTGGAGCGGGGCCTCGCACCGGGCGATACCATTTTCGCGGTGCATCCCTTCACCGTCGTTAGCCTCGACTACATCAAGGCCGATAGCCGCCGCGCCAGTTTTGCTCAGACATGCCCTGATTTTGTCATCGTCGATGAGGCGCATACCTGTGTGGGTGGCAACCAGAACGGCACGCACCAGCGCTTCGCCGTCCTGGAAACGCTGGCAGAGAAGACCGGGCGGCACCTTCTCTTGCTTACCGCCACCCCCCACAGCGGCAACCAGGACGCTTATGCTCGCCTGCTCAGCCTTTTGCATTCTGATCTTAAGGGCGGTCCCGATGCGCCGGACGCGAATGCCGTCGAGCGTTACCGCCGCCGTCTGGCCCAGCACTTCGTTCAGCGCCGCCGCCCCGACATCGCTGATAAATGGGGGGAGACCCGCGCCTTTGCCACCCGGATGAAGAAGGACGCGCCCTATGCACTCACCGGCGACTTCCAGAACTTCCAGGAAGACGTCCTGGATTACTGTGTCGGCGTCGCCACTCGCGTCAATGGTGAGAAGGCGCGGCGCCTAGCCTTCTGGGGCACACTTGCGCTTATGCGCTGCGTCGGCTCGTCACCCGCGGCCGCGCTGAGCGCGCTGCGCAATCGGCTAGGCGGCAAAGCGGAGCAGGACGCGCTCGAACCTATTCTGTTCGACAGCGATGAGGGCGATTTTGCCGATACCGATCTCGAACCCGCTACCGCCCTCGATATCGAGGAAGCCGCTGAATTGCGAGCCCTGATAACCCAGGCGGAAAAACTGGTCGCCAACTTTGAAAAGGATCCCAAGCTGCGCGAGCTAATCAGCTGGGTCACCAACGTGATGGCGGAAAAGGGCGCACGCCCAGTTGTCTTCTGTCGCTTTATCAACACGGCCGAGGCCGTCGGCGCCGCACTGCAGGCGGCATTTAAGAAGCATAAGGTCGAAGTCGTCACCGGCCGCCTCACCCCCGAAGAGCGTCGCCTGCGCGTGGAGGCCCTAGAGGACTACACCGATCGTATCCTTGTCGCTACCGATTGCCTATCCGAGGGTATCAACCTGCAGTCGCTGTTCAACGCAGTGGTCCACTACGACCTCAACTGGAATCCTACCCGCCACCAACAGCGCGATGGACGCGTCGACCGCTTTGGCCAGCAGGCGCCGGAAGTTTGGTCGCTGATGATGTTTGGCGAGAACTCGATCATTGATGGCGCCGTCATCAAGGTCATCAAGAATAAGATGGAGCGCATCCAGAAGGAAACCGGGGTCGTCGTTCCGGTGCCCGAGGATTCCGCCAGCGTTTCGAACGCGCTGATGCAGGCCATGCTTCTGCATTCCAGCAGGCCCCGTGCGCAAGGCATATTTGACTTTGGCGACGCTGCCGCAACGCTAGACGGCCAATGGAAGAACGCTGAGGAAGACGCCCGCCGCAGCCAAACGCGCTATGCGCAGTCTGCGCTTAAGCCTGAGGAGGTCCTCCCCGAATGGCACCGCCTGCGCGCCCTGCTAGGCGGGCCGGAGGAAGTGCGCCGCTTCACTCGTCGCGCGCTGTTACGCATCGACAAGCCGCTCGGCGAGCAAGGCGCGTACTGGAGGGTGCACTACGACGACATGCCCCAGCAGCTGCGCGAGCGGTTAGCAGCGCGCAGGCTCACCGGCACCCGCACGATCAGCTTCGAGGACAACTTGACGCCCGAGGTCACCCATGTCGGCCGCACCCACCCGCTCGTTGCGCTGCTCGCGGAGACGATGGCTGAGGGCGCGCTAGATCCCGTCTCGGTCGAGGGCAACGCCGCGCTTGGCCGCGCTGGGGCCTGGCGCACGCGCGCGGTGAATACGCTAACCACCGTCCTGCTCCTGCGCCTGCGCTTCAAGCTAACCACCAGTGGCCGCCGCACCCTATTGGCTGAGGAAGCCACCGCGCTCGCCTTCGGCCCCGCCGGCACTGAAGCATCTGTGCTCGGCGCGGATGCGCTCGCGCTACTGGAGGTCGACGCCAGCGGCAATATCGAGCCTTCTGTTATCGCTCGCCAGATTGACGCGGCGCGTGCCCGTCTGGGCGGTTATCAACCCGCCATCGCTGCCTACGCCAGGACGCGCGCAGCCCAATTATCAGAGGATCACGACCGCATGAAGGCTGCAACTCGTGGCGAAGGCACCACGACCGAAGTGGATCCCGTATTGCCTGCCGACGTCATCGGCCTCTATGTCCTCGTGCCGGAGGCGAACTGATGGCTCGAGTTTCCCGTGCCGCCGAGCTTGGCCTTGACGCCGTCACTATCGAGGGCGGCTTGATCGCGCCGGAACAGGTACAGAAGATCGCGGCTGCCCCCGCCACGCCCAAGCTCGCCGCCAGCTATGACTGTCCGCGCGGCACAAGCCTGAACGATGAGATCGCGCGCTACTTTCGTATCGGCCAGGCGCTATGGTCAGACTACGTCAGGATTGAGCACAAGACCGTCACGCACACCGCTCAGTTTGTGCACGAGCTGCTTTCGCAGTGCTTTGGCTTCGACGATCTTGTGGGCCCTATCGAGCACACCGATGCAAATCGCCGCTACCGCCTCGCCTGGGAGGCGAAGCAGGGCCGCGTTCCCGTCGTCGTGGCCGCGCCTGCCGTGGGACGTGAGGCGTTCAACCTATCCGCGCCCGAGTTCGGCGACGGCGCGGGTGGTAGCCGCCTCAAGCGCAGCCCTGTCTCGCTGCAGCAGGACTGGCTCAACAGTGCCGATCAGGCACTGTGGGGTATCGTTTTCGCGGGCGACAAGGTGCGCCTGATGCGGGACAACGCCAGCCTGACCCGTCCGGCCTGGATTGAGGCAGACTTAGGTGCAATCTTTAGCGGCGAGATGATCGTCGACTTCACTGCATGGTGGCTGCTCACCCACGCGAGTCGCTTCGGCGCGGCGGGCGCACCGCCGTCCGATTGCGCGCTGGAAGAATGGCGCACCGAAGGGCTCAAACAGGGCGAGACCGCTCGCGCGGACCTTTACAGGAACGTGCGGCAGGCTCTCGCTGAACTCGGCCAGGGCGCCGTCGAGGCCAACCCTGACTTGCGGAAGACGCTTGTCGACCACGCCGGGCTGACTGCGTTCTTTGAAGAACTGCTGCGCACTGCCTATCGCCTGATCTTCCTCGCTGTGGCGGAGGACCGCGAACTGCTCCACCCCGGTCGCGTCAGCCAGGAGTCGCGAGCTCTGTATCGCGACAGCTATTCCTTCGGCTTTTGGCGCGAGCGCGCGCGTCGTCGAGTGGCGCGTGACACGCATCACGATGCGTGGGAGGCGATGAAGATTACCCTTTCCAGCCTGGAAAAAGGGCAGGATGTGCTTGGCCTTCCGGCGCTGGGCGGCTTGTTCGCCGCCGACGCGACGCCAATTATGAACGGCGCAAAGATTAGCAACCGGCGCTTCTTGACAGCGCTCTTCCACCTCGGCTTCATTACACGCGGCGGGGCGACGCATCGCATTAACTGGCGCGATCTCAAGACCGAGGAGCTCGGCAGTGTCTACGAAGGCCTGCTGGAAATCACCCCGCAGCTGGGCGCCAATGACGTCTTCGACCTCAACGACAGCGCGCGCGGCAACGCCCGAAAGACCAGCGGCAGCTATTACACGCCCGACAGCCTGGTCGAGACGCTGCTCGACGGCGCGCTCGATCCGGTGCTGCGCAAGGCGGAGGACGAAGCCGACACCCTCGAGCGCAAGGTTGCAGCGATCCTCGATCTCAGGGTGATCGACCCGGCCTGCGGATCGGGCCACTTCCTGCTTGGGGCCGCCCGCCGCATGGCCGATCGCGTGGCGAGACTGCGTAACGAGGACGCCGGCAAGGAGGAGACGCAGGCGGCGCTCCGCGACGTCGTCGGCCGCTGCATCCACGGGGTCGACCGCAACCCGATGGCCGTGGAACTCGCCAAGGTGGCGCTGTGGATCGAGAGCGTTTCTCCTGGCAAACCGCTCGGCTTCCTGGACGGCAACATCCGCTGCGGTGACGCGCTGCTGGGGGTGTTCGACCTAGACGCGTTGGAACAGGGAATTCCCGACGAGGCGTACAAGCCGCTGACCGGCGACAGAAAAGACGCAGCGAAATTCTTCCTGCAGGCTAATCGTGACGCCAAGGCTGGGCAAGGCGCGTTCGACTTTGCGGGCGGCGGCGGGGCCATGCCGCCGGCCAAGCTAGCGGCCAATCTGAACTTGATCCGCAGGATGCCCGAAGACACCGTCGGACAGGTCGAGAAGAAGCGCGAAGCTTACGCGGCGTGGCGCCGCGATCCGGCGCGCTGGGCAACCCAAGTCGCCTGCGACCTCTACGTCGCGGCCTTCCTCCTGCCCAAGACCGAGGTACCCGCCAGCAACGTTGAGGGGGTGGTGCCAACGACTGCCGACGTGCGCAAGCGGCTTGGTGGCGGGCAGGTCTATGCGCAGTTGGAGGCCGCTACCGCGGAGGTAGCCGAAGCCGCGCGCCTGCTGCACTGGCCGCTCGCCTTTCCGGACGTGATGATCGAGCGCGGCGGCTTCGACGTGCTACTTGGCAATCCGCCATGGGAGCGGATCAAGCTGCAAGAGCAGGAGTTCTTCGCGGGCACCCCGGTCGCGGAGGCCGTTAACGCGGCCGCGCGTAGCCGTCTGATCCGCGAATGGGCGGGCAAGGAGCAGGGTAGCTACGAACGCAGTTGGATCGACCGCTTCGAGACCGCCAAGCGCCTCGCCGAAGCATCGGGTGTGTTCTTCACCTCGCCTAAGGACGAAGACCCGACCAAGCTGCCGACAGGCATCAAACCCGCTTCGACCCGTCGCTATCCCTGGACAGGGCGCGGCGATGTAAATACCTATGCGTTATTCGCCGAGCACTTCTTGAACCTGACGCGCGAAGGCGGCCGCGCAGGGGTCATCGTGCAAGCCGGGCTTACGACGGACGCAACGGCTGCGCCATTCTTTAGCCATTTGGTGCGGTCGAATCTTTTGATTTCTGCTCTCGGGTTCGACAATGCTCGCCGCTTATTTCCCTCAGTGCATCCAGATACCCCCTTTGTGCTGCTAACCATGGGACGATCCTTTGAGCCGATACGGTTCACGTCCTATATTCTTGCAACTGACGAGTTGGAGGATGGACGTCGTCATTACAGGCTGAGCTCGGATGAGATCGCTAGGATAAATCCGAACACGAAGACCGCCCCGGTGTTCCGCTCACGCCGCGACGCAGAATTGACCGCGAGCATCTATAACCGCGTGCCGGTGCTATTCGAGGAAGGGCGCAAAGGAGGGAACCCGTGGGATGCCTCCTTTTTCACACGTATCTGGCACATGGCAGAAGATGCGGAATGGTTCCGCGACGAGCTCTTTTTTACGCAAGAAGGGTATGTGCGGGAGGGAATGGATTGGGTTCGGGAAGGTGCAGCACGTTACGTTCCTCTCTACGAAGCCAAACTAATACATCAGTTCAATCACCGCTGGGCAACATATGACCGAGGGACCAGCCGTGACTTCGAGCCCGCCGAGAGGAACAACAGCAGCTTGGAGCCGACTCCTCGCTATTGGGTGCCATCTGACGAGGTCTCAAGCAGATTGCGCGCTCAGGGATGGGATAAAGCATGGCTTCTAGGGTGGCGAAAGATCACCAATGCGACTAACGAGCGTACTCTGATTTCGGCGGTCTTTCCGAGAGCAGGGGCGAGTGATTCCTTGCCGCTGGCGCTACCGAACACAGAGACACGAACAGCGTGTGGCCTTATCGGAAACTTCGGAAGTCTAGTCACTGACTACGTTGAGCGATGCAAGCTCGGCGGTACAAACCTGACATTTCAATACCTTTTTCAGCTTCCTATTCTTCCCCCGTCCGCCTATTCCGAGCTCGACTTCGACTTCATTGTCCCGCGCGTGCTGGAGTTGACGTACACCAGCTATTCCATGGCCCCCTTCGCACGCGACCTCGGCTATGAGGGCGCGCCTTTCGCTTGGGACGACGTTCGTCGCGCGCAGCTGCGGGCCGAGCTCGACGCCTGGTACGCGTTCGCCTACGGTTTAGCACGCGACGAGCTGCGCTACGTCCTCGATCCCGCAGACGTCATGGGGCCGGATTACCCCAGCGAGACCTTCCGCGTTCTCAAGTCCACCGAGGAGCGCAAGTTCGGCGAATACCGAACCCGCCGCCTCGTCCTCAGCGCCTACGACGCGCTTTTCGCTAAGGGCCTGCGGCCGCGACTGGAGGTCTATCGATGACCTCCACCGTCCTGCGCCGTTCCGTCCCCCACCCAATTCTACGCACCGAGCTTGAACAGGCCGCGTGGAATCACGGTTATCGCCGTGCGAACGGTGAGGCGGATGGGTGGCTGTGGTTCCGCTCGGATGAGGGCGTGCCCGGTGAGGTAGCGCTTGCCTGCGGTGCTTCCGATGACGGCGCGCCGTGGTTCCTCGCGGTGGAGCATGCCGGTGTGGCGCAAGTCCTCGCTTCCGAACTGCCTGAGGCGGTTTCTGGCCCAGCCCCCCCGCCGTGTAAGAGCGCCTTCGCTTTCGCGCTGCAGGCGGACATGCGCCGGGCACTCAGTCGCGCCTTCCAACTTGCGCGCAGTCTGCCGACGTTCCCCTTCACCCAGTTCGAGGCCGAGGTCGCGGGGCTGGGTGATACGGAGATCGATCGCATCGTGCGCCAGCGAGTGGGACAAGGCTTGTTCCGCGCCGCGCTGATCGATTATTGGGGCGCTTGCCCGCTCACCGGCGTCACCGAACCGGCGCTTTTGCGCGCCAGCCATATCGTCCCTTGGGCCGAATGCGCGAGTGATGCCGAGCGGCTCAACGTGTTCAACGGGCTCCTCCTGTGCGCTCACTGGGACGCCGCCTTCGACGCGGGGCTGGTGAGTTTTACCGATGATGGCGCGGTGCTGGCCAAGCCGGGCCTCAGCGCTAAGGCCAAGATAGCTCTGAGTCTTCCCAACGTGCCTTCGCTCCATCTCGAGAGCCCGCACCGTTCACGAATGGCACGCCATCGCGAGAAATTTGGCTTCGAATAGGCAGAGGCCCGAATCGCGGACAAGAAGTGGCTGGGCGGTGAGCCCTCGTGCAAGCATTTGTTGACGTTAGGATAATTTCTTTGCTAAATCCTCGGCTCTCGGGTGGTAGTACCGCATCAACATCCGTGGGTCTTTGTAGCCGGTGATTTTTGTTAATTCATGCATGGGGAAGATCGACGCCAAGCGGGAAGTTGCCTCATGCCGCAGGTCGTGAAAGCGAAGATTGGTCAAAAATTTTCCGTCTGGCTTCAATTCGGCCGCCCGGCACTCATCTATGTATATCTTCCGGGCCCGTGTCACTGCACGTTCGAAGGCTCGGGTGACGGCGTCGGTGCGAATCTCAAACACGCGGTCGGCGTTGTTATCGCCGTTGTTGGTCGAATTGCCTTTGGCGTCGTACAAGGCTTTCAATGGCTGGAGCACTGCAACAGCACGCGAAGACAGAGGCACGTCACGGGCGTTCCCATTCTTCGTCGACGGTAGATGCACGACGCAGCGATTGAGGTCCACGTGCATCCACAACAGGGACACTATCTCGCCCCGCCGCATCGCGGTTTCGACGGCTAGATTAATGATGGGCGGCAGCAATCTCGAGCCACTAGCCCTCGACACGCGTTCAAGTTCGCCGTCTTGTGCGCCGCGTTCAAAGTCGGACTTTCCCACGCCATGAGCAACGGTAGTGGTGCAGCCAGCAGCAATGCGACGAGTGCGTGCGTTATTTGGCTGGGGCTTTCGCACGAGCTCGACTGGATTCGAAAGGCTTTCCATGCCCCATTCTCTTCGGGCGATGTTGAAAACGTGTGACAAGACCGCTAAGCGACGTAGCACTGTCGCTGGCTTGTAGTTCTTCAGCCATTCGTCCCGAAGCTTCGCAATATCTGCGCTACGGATCCCGGCCAGCGGCCGTTTAGCTAATTCGTCTGCTTGGCAAGTCCTAATGACGGATGATTCCTGCGCAACGCCCTTCTTTGACCGCGAGACTTCTTCCGCATAACGTTTCAGTGCTTCGAAAAGCGTCGTCGCCTCGGCCTCACTGCGGCTGACCCACACACCGCGAGACATCTCCGATTCGATCAAGGTGGCCCAAGCTTCCGCCTCAGCTTTGGTATTAAAGGTTTTGCTTTGCGCTGGATAGCCACGTCGGCGTACCTGCGCCTCCCATTGGTACTGCCCACGCTTTCGAATGGTCGGCATTTCTGGTGTTTGCTCAAGTGAGTGTGGCGATATTGTGGCAAATATTCGAGACTGAAGCTATAAGCCCCAAGCCACAAGACCAGGTTTTTACATTCGCAATGCGAAGGTCGGGAATTCGATCCTCCTCCTCTCCACCACGAATCCAAAGGGCCTGGCTCAAACCCAGGCCCTTTCCCATTTCTGCACCCATCTGCACTTCCCCAACCGGCTAAACTGATCGCCATACAAAACATGCGAGGCCCGCATGCACTTCGAGATCCGCGAAATCGACCACGTCGTCATCCGCTGCGCCGATCTCGACCGCATGGTGGACTTCTATCGCGTCGTATTAGGTTGTCCGGTCGAGAAGGAGCAGCGCGATATCGGCCTCGTGCAGATGCGCGCGGGCCGTTCGCTGATCGATCTGCTGGCCGTCGGCGCGAAAATCGATCGGCCGGAGAGCGGTCAGCCCGGCGCGGGTGGCAATATGGATCATCTGTGCGTGCGCGTCGAACCGTTCGATGCCGACACGTTACGCGCGCATCTCGAAAAGCATGGCGCGCGCATCGGTGAAGAGGCGCGACGATACGGCGCCGAAGGCTTCGGCCCGTCGCTCTATTTCTTCGATCCGGAAGGCAACATGATCGAGTTCAAAGGTCGGCCCGACGTCTGATGTTCAGGCCGCGCCGTCCTTCAGAACGTTCCAGCGGATCGCGACGGCGTCGGCAGTCTCGCTGCCTAGCGTGACGTCGCCGTCCTGCACCATCATCTGCAAACGCATCGTCCGTTCGGCCAGCTTGCCGAGCGCTTCTGCGATGCCATCCGCGAGCGACCAGACCGTCACGTTCTGCAACCGTTCGACCTTGCCCTTCACGCCGTTCCACCAGATATCCGCGGTCTTTCCCGCATACGCGATCACGATCACGCGCTCCGAGCGGCCACTCGCCTTCGAGATGCGCCGTTCGTCCGGCTGGCCGACTTCGATCCACGTCTGGATCTGCCCGGTGAGATCCTTTTGCCACAGATCGGGCTCATCCGTGTCGGACAAGCCTTTGCAGAATTCGAGACGCTCGTCGGCGAACATGCCGAACGCGGCGACGCGCACCATCATCCGTTCGTCCGTCTCCGAGGGATGGCGCGCAATGGTCAGGGAATGATCGCCGTAGTAGTGGCGATCCATGTCGGCAATTTGCAGGTCTGCCTTGTAGATCGTGGATTTGAGAGCCATTCAGCATCGGACGCCGGTCTTTCGGCCAGCGGAAAAGAATTGTCGAGATGGCGCGAGCATTTGCGCGCGAAACCGACATTGTGCGGGGAATCGAAGGAAATTTGGAAGACGCCGACGCGCACGATCGTGCTTCGATCGCGGCGGAATGGATCGATGGCCTGTTGCCGCCGATTAATTCACGGATAAATCCCGCTTCCGGCGCAATTCAATAATCGCGCCGGATCGTCGGCTGGATATTCTGCGAGGAACCGCTTATTGATCGATGAAACGATCCGCGGTCCACATACCTTGCGTGTCGCTATTTGAGGCGTTGACGAATTCGATGTCATGGCCCACCACGCGAATCACGCGAAAATGCGAATCGACCGGAGTCGAAATGCATTCGAAACCCTCGAAGAACTGCTGCATCTTCTGATGCTCGCCGGCTTTCGCGTGTTGATCGGCCGAATCGAACTTGTCCTTGGATAAGCAGCCATACGAGTTTGGCCTGAAAGTGAACGTCTGCTGAGGCTGAATAACGCCGTCTTGGGCTTGCGCTGCGGAAACGGTTGCAAACAAACCCATCATCGCGAAGAGAATACCGACGCGTCTTTTCATGTATAGCCCCCAAACGAAACCGTTTCGAAATTAGCTATGTATTTAAAAGCGGCTGACCGCAAAACTCATGCTAGTTGACGGAGGCAAACTTGCAAGCATATGTTATGTGCGACCGCAACACGTCAGAATGTCGCAGGCGCTTTTCAAGTGAAGCGGCGATTGAAATCCAGTTAAAAATCGCGAAAACGAAGCGCGAAAAGAAATGAAAGCTCGCTCTTATGCCGGAAGGACTGTGACAATTTGCCTGCCGCGCGCGCGTGGTGCGTTGCATTAGACGCCCGTGAGACTGATCCAACACATAACGACCGATGCGCTCTGCGCGCGTCAAGATGGCCAATCGGCCTATTGCACGCGTTCGGCGTTCATGGATAAATCGACGCATCGAACTCTGGAGATCAAGCATGACCCTTGCCCAATGGCTGCCGTTCGCGATCGCGTCGGCGATCCTCGTCGCGATTCCCGGCCCGACCGTGCTGCTCGTCGTGTCCTACGCGCTCGGCCACGGCCGCAAGTACGCATTCGCGACGACCATCGGCGTCGCGCTCGGCGACCTTACCGCGATGACCGCATCGATGCTCGGCCTCGGCGTGGTGCTGGCGGCATCGGCTGAATTGTTCATGGTCGTGAAGTGGATCGGCGCGGCGTATCTCGTGTACCTCGGCATCAAGCTTTGGCGCGCGCCGGTGGTCGATACGGACGCGGTCCAGCCTACCGGCGAACTGCGCACGAGCCGAATCATGGCCCACGCGTACGCCGTCACGACGTTGAACCCGAAGAGCATCATTTTCTTCGTCGCGTTCGTGCCGCAATTCGTCGATCCCCACGCGGCGAGCGTGTCGCAGATCGCGATTCTCGAAGCAACCTTCGTCGGACTGGCGGCCGCCAACGCGTTCGCCTACGCGCTGCTCGCGTCCGGCGCGCGCAAGGCGATCCGCAAGGCTTCCGTGCAGCGCGCGGTGAACCGCACCGGCGGCGCGCTCCTGATGGGCGCGGGCATTTTCGCCGCGGCATGGAAAAAAGCAGCATGAGTCAGCCGGACGATTGGACCGCAAGCGCGCGGCGCGTGTATTTCGGCCTGCTCGACGACTGGAACAGGCAGGACGCGGCCGCGATGGCGGCGCGCTTCACGGAGCGCGGCAGTCTTGTCGGTTTCGACGGCAGCGCCATCGACGGGCGCGCCTGCATCGAGGCGCATCTTCAGCCGATTTTCGCCCAGCATCCGACGCCGCGTTTCGTCGCGAAGGTGCGCGAGGTGAGGCGCATGGCGAACGGGCAGACGTTGCTGCTGCGTGCCGTCGCGGGCATGTGGCCGCGCGGCGCGACGGCGCTCGAGCCGAGTCTGAACGCGGTTCAGACGATGGTGCTGTCGCTTTGCGATGGCGTGTACCGGATCGAGATGTTCCAGAACACGCCTGCCGCGTTTCACGGACGGCCGGAAGAAAGCGAAAAGCTCAGCGTGGAATTGCGCGAGCTCGGCAAACCGGCGGGCGCGTAGTTATTTGGACGTCTACTTTCCGATGCAGAAGCGGCTGAAAATCACGCCGAGCAAGTCATCGGAAGTGAATTCGCCCGTGATCGCGTTGAGATCGTCTTGCGCGAGCCGCAGTTCTTCCGCGAAAAGATCGAGCACTTGCGACTGTTGATCGGCATGTCCGGCGGCGAGCGCGAGATGTTCCCGCGCCTCGCGCAGCGCGATCAGATGACGCTCGCGGGCGAGATACACGCTCTCTGCGCCCGCTTGCCAGCCCGCGATCTTCAGCAGCTCGTCGCGCAGCAGCGAAATGCCATCGCCGGTTTTCGCCGACAGATTGACTTCGCGCGCGTGACCTTCCGCATCGCGCACAGATGACGGCGCGCCCGCGAGGTCTGTCTTGTTCATCACTCGCACGACGGGCACGCCAGCCGGAAAGCGCGCCGCGATGGCCTGATCTTCCGGCGTCACGCCTTCGCGCGCATCGAGCAGATGCAGCACGACATCAGCGCGCTCGATTTCGCCCCACGTGCGCTCGATGCCAATGCGCTCCACCTCGTCCTGCGTCTCGCGCAGCCCCGCCGTGTCGATGATGTGCAGCGGAATGCCTTCGACCTGGATCGTCTGCGCGACCTTGTCGCGCGTCGTTCCGGCAATCGGCGTGACGATCGCCAGTTCCGCGCCCGCGAGCGCATTCAGCAGCGACGACTTGCCCACGTTCGGCTGGCCCGCGAGCACGACCGACAAACCCTCGCGCAAAAGCGCGCCCTGACGCGCGTCGGCGAGAACCGTGTCGAGCCGCTCGCGGATGCGCGCGAGCTTCCCGCGCGCGTCCGCGGCTTCGAGAAAGTCGATCTCTTCCTCGGGAAAATCCAGCGTCGCTTCGACGAGCATGCGCAGCGTGATCACGTCTTCGACCAGCGCATGGATCTCGCGCGAGAACGCGCCTTCCAGCGAACGCCCGGCCGAGCGCGCGGCGGCTTCGGTGCTCGCTTCGATCAGATCGGCGACGGCCTCCGCCTGCGCCAGATCGAGCTTGTCGTTGAGAAACGCGCGTCGCGTGAATTCACCCGGCTCGGCGAGCCGCAGGCCGAAATCGCGGCCGGCTTCGATCGCCCGTTGCAGGACGAGTTGCAGCACGATCGGGCCGCCGTGTCCTTGCAACTCCAGCACATGCTCGCCGGTGTAGGAGTTGGGCGCGGGGAAATAGAGCGCGATGCCGCGGTCGAGCGCTTCGCCGTTGCCGTCGCTAAACGGCACGTAGCTCGCATGACGCGGCGCGAGCGCCTGGCCGCACAACGCGTGCATCGCCTTTTGCGCGGCGGCCTCGCCTGCGCGACCGAACGACAGCCGCACGACGCCGATCCCGCCACGCCCCGGTGCGGTGGCGATTGCGACGATTGGATCGGTGTCGTTGCTCAGCATGTCGATGCGCAATGTGATGGTTTCAAAGTGCGGGCATTGTAGCGCGGCGTCTGATTCCCTTTGTCCAGCGCTGTCGGAAGCGTCCCGTATGAATTATCTTTTTTGAGATAGAGGATCCCAACGAAACGGAAAGCGAAACTTCGTGCATTGAAGAACGCAAGCCGCGCAGCGATTGGCGATATGATGCAAGCTCGCTGCCAAACGGCAATCAACAACAACACTTAATCAAGATAAAGAGGCGCAGCCTCGCGCCAAAAGTAGCGCAATTGGTTGACTGGTAAGCAGCGATTGCCTCGCACAATCCAGCCCATGCCTACACCACAAGAAAAGGCCGATTTCTCCGAGCGGCTCAAATTCTCGATGACCCGCGCACCCGAAAAGATGCGCGGAGCGACTGATCTCGCATTGCACTTCAACCTGCGCTATCAAGGCGAGCCCGTTTCGCCGCAGACGGCGCACAAGTGGCTCACCGCGCGTTCGATCCCGACCGCCGACAAGCTGAAGACGCTCGCCGACTGGTTCAAGGTCGACCAACACTGGCTGCACTACGGGCCGCCGCCGAGCGGCAATCCGCAGGTCACGCCGAAGCCGCTTGCGCGCGACGAGCAATATCCCGCGTCCGAGGAGACGCTCGAACTGGCGACGAAGATCGAAGCGCTGTCGCCGCATCATCGATACTTGCTCGAGGAGCTCGTCGAGCAGTTCTACGGATCGATGAAGCGGTAAATTCCCACTCCACCAAAACAAAACGCCCGGCCAGAGCCGGGCGTTTTCGCATCAGAAGCAGACGCAGCGCTTACGCCGCCTTCTTACTCTTTCCCATCATGCGCGTGATGTAGTACTGCTGCGCGATCGACAGCACGTTGTTCACCACGTAGTACAGCACGAGACCGGCCGGGAAGAAGAAGAACATGACCGAGAACGCGATCGGCATGAACATCATCATCTTGGCCTGAACGGGGTCCGGCGGCGTGGGGTTCAGCTTCGTCTGCAGGAACATCGAGACGGCCATCAGCACCGGCAGGATGAAATACGGGTCTTGCTGCGACAGATCGTGAATCCAGCCGATCCACGGCGCGCCGCGCATTTCCACCGACGACAGCAGCACCCAGTACAGCGAGATGAACACCGGAATCTGCACGACGACCGGCAGACAGCCGCCGAACGGATTGACCTTCTCGGTCTTGTACAGCGACATCAGTTCGGCGTTCATCTTCTGCGGATCGCTCTTGAAGCGCTCGCGGATCTGCTGCATGCGCGGCGTGATTTCCTTCATGCGCGCCATCGACTTGTAGCTCGCCGCCGACAGCGGGAAGAACACGGCCTTGATGAGCAGCGTGAGCAGCACGATCGCCCAGCCCCAGTTGCCGACATAGCTGTGAATCTTCTCGAGCAGCCAGAAGAGCGGCTTGGCGATGATCGTCACCATGCCGTAGTCCTTCACCAGCTCCAGACCCGGCGCGATGCCTTCGAGCATGCGCTCTTCTTCCGGACCGGCGAAGAGACGCGCATCGACGTTCACGGTCTGTCCCGGCGCGATGGTCTGCGCGGGCATCGTCACGCCGACGCGGTACAGGTCCGGGTCGATCTTCTGCACGTAGATGTCGCGCTTCACGCCTTGCTGCGGAATCCACGCGGACGCGAAATAGTGCTGCACCATCGCGATCCAGCCGTTATCCGACGAGGTCTCGAACGTTGCCTTGTTCTTGTCGATGTCGGAGAAGTCGATCTTCTGGAAGTGCTTCTGATCCGTGTAGACCGCCGGCCCGATGAAGGTATGCGAGAAGCGCGGCGTCTCGACCGGCGTGTTGTCGCGCACGAGCTCCATGTAGAGCTTCGGCGTGACCGGCGCGGTGCCCACGTTCTCGATCTTCGTATCGACGTTGATCACATAGCTGCCGCGCGTGAACGTGTAGGTCTTGATGACCTTCACGCCACCCTTCGCGGGCGATTCGAACGCGATCTTCAGCGTCTTTTCGTCGCCCGTCAGCGAAGTCTGGCCGGGAACGGGCGTGAAGATGTCGTTGTGATTCGGGAAATCGCCGCCGAGCAGGCCCGTGCGCGCGAGATACGTGTGGTTCGCGGTGTGATCGAACAGCGTGATGTAAAGGTCCGGCTGCTTGCCGTCGCCTTCCTTGACCAGCGAAAGCTTCGAGAGTGTGCCGCCGCGCGTGTCGATTTCACCGGAATACACGTCCGTCGTGAACTTGACGAGCTGCGATTGCGCCGTGGCGGGCGGCGTCGTCGATCCGGGAGCGGCCGTGCCCGCGGGCGCGTTCGGCAGTTCGGACGGCTGCGCGCCGGATGCGGCCGAGCCCGGTGCCGGGTTGCTGGCGGTCTTCGCCGGTTGCGTCGCGCTCGGGAAGAACATCGACGGGCGCCCATGGTCGCGTTGCCAGTTGTCGAACAGCAGGACAACTGACACGAAGAAGATGACCCATAGGACGGTGCGTTTGATATCCATGCGTTGTCTCAGTGTCGATCGGAAAGCGCTTTAGCGCCGTTTGGTGTTGAAAGCTTGTCTTGCCCGGGGCTTGCGGCGTCCGCGCCAGATTCTTGTGCGTTGGGAGGCGGCACGAGATCGACGCCGCCCGCCGAAAGAGGATGGCAGCGGCAAAGCCGCTTCACGGCGAGATACGTGCCATGCGCGGCGCCATGATACTGGATTGCCTCGCGCGCGTAGTCGGAACAGGAAGGATAAAAGCGGCACCGGTTGCCGAGCAGAGGGCTCACAGCAACCTTGTAGAAGCGCAACAACGCGATGAGTGCCGTTTGCATAAGCTTCGCGCCGCGCGCCGGACTTGCCGTGGAGGCGAGTCTGCGCAATCCGCGCTTCATGACCCTGACGGGCCGGATGATTCGTCGACGGCGGGCGCCTCGGGCGGCGCCGCCACGGTTTCGGCCCTGCGGCGCGCGGCTTCGCGCACGGCACGGTCGAACAAAGTTTCCAGCTCGCTGCCGACGAGCGCCCGAAGCGGCGGGGAGCTCGCGCTCGGCATTGCCTTGCGGTCGATCTTCGCGTGCAGCCGCACGAGAATGTCGAATCCGTCCAACTGCGTGCGACGCAGCCGGAACGCATCGCGCGCAAGCCGTTTGATCAGATTGCGCGTGACGGCGCGCGGCGCCTGCTTCTTGCCGATCACCAGCCCGAGCCGCGCTTCCTTTCCGGACGGCTTGCCGTACAGAACGAAATGCGGCGAACGGCGCCAGGGGCGCAAACGAAAAACGGATGAGAACTCATCCGTTTTCAGCAGCCTTGCGGCCTTGGGGAACGCGGCCTGCGCCGGCAACTGAACGATGTCCTGTCTCAAGACTTCTATGCGGCGCGTGAGCGGCTCGCCGTCGAGTGCGACATCCAACCGCGAGCGAACACTCGGCAGACTTAGATGGCCAGGCGCTTGCGGCCCTTCGCGCGGCGAGCGTTGATGACCTTGCGGCCGCCAGCGGTCTTCATGCGAACGCGAAAGCCGTGGGTGCGCTTGCGACGGGTAACGGAAGGTTGGTAAGTACGTTTCATGGTGCTCTCACTTGAGTTGATTGACCGCGCGGGCTAAGGCTCCAGTGTGGTCACTGCAAGCGCGATGGCCGGAGGTTCAGGAATTCTGTTTTCGCGGAACCCGCTATTTAAACCGTTTTCCTATTGACCGTCAATAGTTTAGCGCCACCGAACGCGTATTCCTGCGCATTTCCACCGCGTTCGACGTGCTGATTTGACCCTGTGGATAACTCGCGCGCCACCCTCGTTTGGCGTTAGAATCTCGCCTTACTCCCAAATATCCGCCCGCTGCTTCGGCCCGCCGTCCGCCCGCAAACCCTTGCGGCGTAAGCCTCCGGAGCATCCCTGCTCGGCCGTGCCGGGACTTGTCCGAACGTTCGGCAAGCACGGCCCGCAGGTGCGGAGCAAACCATAACGACCGCATTCGATGAACGATTTCTGGGAACACTGTTCCGCACTGCTTGCGCGCGAACTCACGCCGCAGCAGTACGTCACGTGGATCAAGCCGCTGACCCCGGTCGACTTCGATGCCGGCGCGAACACCTTGCGCATCGCCGCTCCCAATCGCTTCAAGCTCGACTGGGTGAAGAGCCAGTTCTCGGGCCGCATCGCCGATGTGGCGCGCGACTTCTTCAGCGCGCCCATCGACGTGCAATTCGTCCTCGATCCGAAAGCGACCGCGCGCAACGCCATCGGCGGCGGACCGAATGCCGGGCCACGTCCGACCGCGAGCGCGCCCGTCGCGCCCCGCGCCCCGGCGCCGGCTGCGGCCGCGCCTCAGGCGCCGACGGTCGTTGCGCATGCGAACGCCACCGCGCACATCAACGCGCTCGCCGCAGAAGCGGCACAGCAGGCGCAAGCCACGCAGGAAGATCAGGCCGATCTCGACCTGCCGAGCCTCGACGCCAACGAAGCCGCTGCCGGCCGACGCACGTGGCGTCCGGGCGGCGCGCCTTCGGCCGCGGGTGAAAACGATTCCGCCTACGAGCGCTCGAAACTGAACCCGGTGCTGACGTTCGACAACTTCGTCACCGGTAAGGCGAACCAGCTCGCGCGCGCGGCGGCCATTCAGGTCGCGGACAACCCCGGCATTTCGTACAACCCGCTCTTTCTGTATGGCGGCGTGGGTCTCGGCAAGACGCACCTGATTCACGCCATCGGCAATCAGTTGCTGATGGACAAGGCGGGCGCGCGCATCCGCTACATCCACGCTGAACAATACGTGTCCGATGTCGTGAAGGCGTACCAGCGCAAGGCGTTCGACGACTTCAAGCGCTATTACCACTCGCTCGATCTGCTGCTCATCGACGATATTCAGTTCTTCTCCGGCAAGTCGCGCACGCAGGAAGAGTTCTTCTACGCGTTCGAGGCGCTCGTCGCGAACAAGGCGCAGGTCATCATCACGAGCGACACGTATCCGAAGGAAATCTCCGGCATCGACGATCGCCTGATCTCGCGCTTCGACTCCGGTCTCACGGTCGCGATCGAGCCGCCCGAACTGGAAATGCGCGTCGCGATTCTGATGAGGAAGGCGCTGTCGGAAGGCGTGAGCCTGTCGGAGGACGTCGCGTTCTTCGTCGCGAAGCATCTGCGCTCGAACGTGCGCGAGCTCGAAGGCGCGCTGCGCAAGATCCTCGCGTATTCGAAGTTCCATGGCCGCGACATCACGATCGAACTGACCAAGGAAGCGCTCAAAGACCTGCTGACGGTGCAGAACCGGCAGATCTCGGTGGAGAACATCCAGAAGACGGTGGCTGATTTCTACAACATCAAGGTCGCCGACATGTATTCGAAAAAGAGGCCGGCTAACATTGCGCGCCCGCGCCAGATCGCGATGTATCTGGCGAAGGAACTGACGCAAAAGAGCCTGCCCGAGATCGGCGAACTGTTCGGCGGACGCGATCACACGACCGTGCTCCACGCGGTGCGCAAGATCGCGGCCGAGCGCGGCACCGATGCGCAGTTGAACCACGAACTGCACGTGCTCGAACAGACGCTGAAGGGCTAAGCGACCGATCGACGCTTTGCCAGGAACGCACGCGTCATTTATTGCGCCCGGCGGCCTGTTTTTTAACGAAAACGTCCCCATTTTTAGGGAGCGGTTCCGTTTTGAGGCACAATATAGGTTTAGCCGTCCGTGGCCTGGGCGGCATTCGAGCGCAGTTTTCGCGAGTGACCGGCGGGGGGCCGGCAACGCGTGTTACGAGGTTGTCCGTCGGGCAAATCTGGTGGCGAAACCGGCGGACAGGCCGTCACATCAACGAAGGAACTCTATGCAACTGGTCAAGACCGAACGAGATAATCTTCTAAGGCCGCTGCAAACCGTGAGCGGCATCGTAGAACGCCGCCATACGTTGCCGATCCTCGCGAATTTGCTCATCACCAAGAACGGCGCCGATGTGTCGTTCCTCTCGACCGACCTCGAACTCCAGATCACGACGCGCGCCGATTTCGGCGTCGGCAGCGATCAGGTCGCCACGACGGTCGCAGCGCGCAAGCTGCTCGACATTCTGCGCGCGATGCCTTCGGGCGAAGTCGTGCTCGACCTCTCCGACAAGCGTCTCACGGTGCGTTCGGGCAAGAGCCGCTTCGCGCTCCAGACGCTCGCCGCCGACGAATTTCCCACGGTCAACCAGGCTACTGACTTCGGCGCGAGCCTTTCGGTTCCGCAGAAGACGTTCCGCCAGTTGCTCGGCATGGTTTATTTCGCGATGGCCCAGCAGGACATCCGCTACTACCTGAACGGCATGCTGCTCGTGGTGGATGGCGACCAGCTGATGGCGGTCGCGACCGACGGCCACCGTCTCGCGTTCTCGTCGATGAAGATCGAAGGTTCGTTCCCGCGTCAGGAAGTCATCATTCCGCGCAAGACGATTCTCGAGTTGCAGCGCCTGCTCGAAGACATCGACGACTCGTTGAGGATCGACATCGCCGCGACGCAGGTGAAGTTCAGCTTCGGTCAGGTGGAACTGGTGTCGAAGCTCGTCGAGGGCAAGTTCCCCGACTTCCAGCGCGTGATTCCGAAGTCGCACAAGAACACGTTCGAGATCGGCCGCGAAGAGTTGCAGCGCTCGCTGCAGCGCGCGGCGATTCTCACGTCCGACAAGTTCAAGGGCGTGCGCTGCCTCGTCGAGCCGGGCCAGCTCAAGATCATGTCCACGAACGCGGACCAGGAAGAGGCGCAGGAAGAACTGGAAATCGCTTATCAGGGCGATTCCGTCGATATCGGATTCAACGTCACGTATCTGCTCGACGTGCTCGCGAATCTGAAGGTCGACACGCTCAAGGTGAGCCTTGGCGACGCCAATTCCAGCGCGCTCATCACGATTCCCGAGAACGAGGAATTCAAGTATGTGGTGATGCCGATGCGTATCTGACGCACGCAATACCGAGAACACTCCAAGGGGCGGCGCGCCCCTTTGGCGTTTTTAAGGTGTTTTGAAAAGTTCGAGCAGTAATCGCAGCGTTATCGAAGCAGTGTCGAAGCAGTGACGCAGAACCGGAAAAAATCCATGACTGAAAACACAAATTCGCAACCCGACAACAAGCCTGACAACAGCTACGGCGCATCGTCGATCCAGATCCTCGAGGGTCTGGAGGCCGTGCGCAAGCGGCCGGGCATGTATATCGGCGATACGTCGGATGGCACCGGTCTGCATCACCTCGTTTTCGAAGTGTTGGACAACTCCATCGACGAAGCGCTCGCCGGATATTGCGACGACATTCACGTCGTCATTCACGCGGACAACTCGATTTCCGTCACCGACAACGGCCGCGGCGTGCCCACGGGTCTGAAGCGCGACGACAAGCACGATCCGAAGCGTAGCGCCGCCGAAATCGTGATGACCGAGTTGCACGCGGGCGGCAAATTCGACCAGAACAGCTACAAGGTGTCGGGCGGCCTGCACGGCGTGGGCGTGTCGTGCGTGAACGCGCTGTCGGAGTGGCTGCGCTTGACCGTGCGCCGCGACGGCAAGAAGCACTTCATGGAGTTCGCGCGCGGCGTCGTGCAGAACCGCGAGCTCGTCGAGGAAGACGGCGTGCAGTATTCGCCGATGCCGGTCGTCGGCGAAACGGAAAATCGCGGCACCGAAGTGCACTTTCTGGCGGACGCGACTATCTTCGGCAATGTCGAATTCCACTACGACATTCTCGCCAAGCGCATGCGCGAGCTTTCGTTCCTGAACAACGGCGTGCGGATTCGCTTGACGGATCAGCGCACCGGCAAGGAAGACGATTTCGCGTTCGCGGGCGGCGTGAAGGGTTTCGTCGAGTACATCAACAAGGCGAAGCAGGTGCTGCATCCGACCGTATTCCACGCGGTCGGCGAGCGCGAGAACGTGACCGTCGAAGTGGCGATGCAGTGGAACGACAGCTTCAACGAAAGCGTGCTGTGCTTCACTAACAACATTCCGCAGCGCGACGGCGGCACGCACTTGACGGGCCTGCGCGCGGCGATGACGCGCGTCATCAACAAGTACATCACCGATAACGACATCGCGAAGAAGGCGAAGGTCGAGACCACCGGCGACGACATGCGCGAAGGTTTGTCGTGCGTGCTGTCGGTGAAGGTGCCGGAGCCGAAGTTCAGCTCGCAGACGAAGGACAAGCTCGTGTCGTCGGAAGTGCGCGCGCCGGTCGAGGAAATCGTCGCGAAGGCGCTGGAAGATTATCTGCAGGAAACGCCGAACGACGCGAAGATCATCACGGGCAAGATCGTTGATGCCGCGCGTGCTCGCGATGCCGCGCGCAAGGCGCGTGAGATGACGCGTCGCAAGGGCGTGCTCGACGGCATCGGTTTGCCGGGCAAGCTCGCGGATTGTCAGGAGAAGGATCCGGCGAAGTCCGAGATTTATATCGTCGAGGGCGACTCGGCGGGTGGATCGGCGAAGCAGGGACGCGACCGCAAGTTCCAGGCGATCCTGCCGCTGCGCGGCAAGGTGCTGAACGTCGAGAAGGCGCGCTTCGACAAACTGCTGTCTTCCGAGCAGATCGTGACGCTGGTGACGGCGCTCGGCTGCGGCATCGGCAAGGACGACTACAACCTCGACAAGCTGCGCTATCACCGCATCATCATCATGACCGATGCGGACGTCGACGGCGCGCACATCCGCACGCTGCTGCTCACGTTCTTCTATCGGCAGATGCCGGAGATCGTCGAGCGCGGGTACATCTATATCGCGCAGCCGCCGCTTTACAAGATCAAGGCGGGCAAGGACGAGCGCTATATGAAGGACGCGCACGAGCTCAATCAGCATATGTTGAAGCTGGCGTTGCAAGGGTCCGAACTCATCCCGAGCGAAGGCGCCGATCCGATCTCCGGCGATGCGTTGGGCGAGCTCGCGCGTGCTTATTTGCTGGCGCAGGCCGTCGTCGATCGTCTCAGCCGCATTTACGACGCGGCTTCGCTGGAGGCCGTGATGGACGGCGTGGTGATCGATCTGTCGTCGCAAGAAGCGGCGGAGGCATCGGCGAAGCGTCTGGAAGAGCGTCTGCGTGCCGACCCGCTGAAGCCGGAAGTGAGCGTCGAACCGGCTTACGATCAGGTGCGTGAGCTGCGCTCGCTGCATGTCAAGCGGCGTCATCATGGCAACGTGAAGGTCACGGTGTTCGACGAAGACCTGCAGCTGACCGCGGATTACAAGCAGCTCGTTTCGACGGCGGATACCTTCAAGGGCTTGATCGGCGAAGGCGCGTTGATCAAGCGCGGCGAGCGCTCGATGGCGGTGACGGATTTCAAGAGCGCGATGAAGTGGCTGATCGCGGATGCCGAGCGCAACGTTTCGAAGCAGCGCTATAAGGGCTTGGGCGAGATGAATCCCGAGCAGCTGTGGGAAACGACGATGGATCCGAACGTGCGGCGTTTGCTGCGCGTGCAGATCGAGGACGCGATCGCGGCGGATGGCATCTTTACGACGCTGATGGGTGATGATGTCGAGCCGCGTCGGGCGTTTATCGAGAATAACGCGCTGCGCGCGGGGAATATTGATGTTTGATTGCTGATTGTCTCTGCATCATCCAAACCCGTGTCCGCGCAAGCGGCACGGGTTTGTCTTTTCGCGCATCACGCGCTTTGCCGCAACGGCAACCAAATCTCCGTCACCAGATCCCCCGGCGCGGTCTCCCTCGGATCATTCACATAAACCTCGAAAACCGGCGCCTCTCCGGTTTCACGCCCGGAGCGCGGCAACCATTCCCCATACAACCACTGATACGCAAAACAAAGCTGCGCATACGGCCCGATATGCGTGAGCACCGCAAACTCCCCACCCGCGACTTCCACCCGCGAAACCGGCGGTTCGAACTTCACATCGTCGGGGGAGAAGAGCTCACAACAAGCCATCGAGCGCAAATCGTCTTCGGCGACGGCGGAAGGATCATCGAAATAAATCCCGAGCGAGCGCGCCCGCGGATCGACCAGCCCGCGCACCGCGAGCCAGTGAAACAGCATCTCGAACCCCCGCCCGATATTCATGTACGACCCGCGATGCTCCATCGCCGCGACCGTAAATCCACGCTGACTACGAATATCGACCTGATGCATCGCCGTATCTCCTGATCGAACTTCATCCAAAGGAACGAATCTCGAAGCGCCGCCCTCACTGCGAAACTGCGCCGGCGGAATCCGATAACTCGCCTGAAACGCCCGCGAAAACGCCTGCACGCTGCTGTAACCCGCGTGTTCGGCGATCGAATCGATCGGCAGGGCGCCCTGCAAAAGCTCGTTCGACGCGCGATGCAGCCGCAAGCGTCGGACGGTCGCCGCCGCCGTCTCTCCATAAAACGCGTGATAAATCCGATGCCAGTGATACGGCGACAAACACGCCACCTCGGCGAGCCGATTGAGATCGAGCGCGTCGTCGAGATGATCGTGGATATACGCGACCACGCGCGCGAGCCGCGTCTCATAAGACTTTTCGCTCATCGCCAGCTCCGAAAGGAAAGAGAACCCGATGTCAGGAAACGTAGCACGACCCGCTTTAGCATTTCTTGCGGACTTGCGCCGACCGCGCCGCCACGAGACACGCGTACACTTTCGCCTTTGAGCGCACGAACGCGCCACGAACCGAGAAATACGAACATGTTCACCTGCCGAAACCAGTCCTGCGGCGCCGATTGGGCGCTGTCGGACGTCGATATTCACAACGAGGGCCAAGGCCTGCTGTTCCGCTGCCCGATGTGCGGCGCGCGCAACTACGTCACGCGCCACGAGACCAACGACGGCGACGTGACCTACGAGCAAGTCCAGGACATCACGCCGCACGGCAAGCGATAACCGACATGACCACCGACACCTCTTTCAGCAGCCTGCCGCTCTCGCCGGCGATGCAGTCGAATCTGCAGCAGCTCGGCTATCTGTCGATGACGCCGATCCAGGCCGCGAGCCTGCCGCCGGCGCTCGCGGGCCACGATCTCATCGCGCAGGCGAAAACGGGCAGCGGCAAGACCGCTGCTTTCACGCTGCCGCTGCTCGCCAAACTCGATGCGACCCGCTTCGCGGTGCAAGCGCTCGTTCTCTGTCCGACGCGCGAACTCGCCGATCAGGTCACGCAGGAAATCCGCCGCCTGGCGCGCGCGGAAGAGAACGTGAAAGTGCTGACGCTGTGCGGCG
This sequence comes from Caballeronia sp. ATUFL_F2_KS9A, assembly GCF_023630765.1. Classification (NCBI taxonomy): domain Bacteria; kingdom Pseudomonadati; phylum Pseudomonadota; class Betaproteobacteria; order Burkholderiales; family Burkholderiaceae; genus Caballeronia; species Caballeronia sp. ATUFL_F2_KS9A. Next base: position 179,973 of record NZ_JALQEK010000022.1, read on the forward strand.
GCACGCCGATGCGCCCGCAGATCGCGAGTCTCGAGCACGGCGCGCATATCATCGTCGGCACGCCGGGACGCATCATGGATCACCTGCAGCGCGAGACGCTTTCGCTCGATGCGGTCCGCACGCTCGTCCTCGACGAAGCGGATCGCATGCTCGACATGGGTTTCTTCGACGATATCGCGTCGGTCGCGCGCCAATGCCCGAAAGATCGTCAGACGCTGCTCTTTTCGGCGACGTATCCGGAAGGCATCGCGAAACTGAGCCAGCAGTTCCTGCGCAATCCGCGCGAAATCAAGCTCAAGGAACAGCACAGCAACGCGAAGATCAAGCAGCGCTTCTATCAGGTCGAGGATCACGAGCGCCTGCATGCCGTCGGCTTGCTGCTCGATCACTATCGCCCGGTCAGTACGATCGCGTTCTGCAACACGAAGCAGCAATGCCGCGATCTGCTCGACGTTCTGTCCGCGCAAGGCTTCGAAGCGCTGACCTTGCACGGCGAACTGGAGCAGCGCGAGCGCGACCAGGTGCTCGTGCAGTTCGCGAATCGCAGTTGCTCGGTGCTCGTCGCCACCGATGTCGCCGCGCGCGGGCTCGACATCGCGCAACTGGAAGCGGTGATCAACGTCGATGTGACGCCGGACCCGGAAGTGCATGTGCATCGCATTGGCCGCACCGGTCGCGGCGATGAGGAAGGCTGGGCGCTGTCGCTCGCGAGCATGGACGAAATGGGGCGCGTCGGCGCGATCGAAGAGGCGCAGCGCGCGGAAGTGGAATGGCATCCGCTCGACGAACTGACGTCGGCGGAACCGGGTCATCTGAAGCCGCCGATGGCGACGCTGCAAATTCTCGGCGGCCGCAAGGACAAGATTCGCCCCGGCGACGTGCTCGGCGCGCTCACCGGCGAAGCGGGCTTCGACGGCAAGCAGATCGGCAAGATCAACGTGATGGACATGGTCACCTACGTGGCCGTCGAGCGAAAGGTCGCGGACGACGCCGTGCGCAAGCTGAGCGCGGGCAAGCTCAAAGGCCGCAAAGTGAAAGTGCGCCGGATGTGAGCGCGCTCACGCCTCGCGCGACGCGTCTCCCACGATACGCTCGGACGACTGTTTGCGCGTGACGAGCCGCAATCCGCTCGCGATGCTTCCCGCGCCCGCGAACGCCGCGCCCAGCGACAACGCGAGCGCCGGGCCATGCTTTCCGGCGATGCTGAAACACAACGCGACGAGCGCCGCGCCCGTCGCCTGTCCGATCAGACGCGACGTCGCGATCATGCCGCTCGCGCCGCCGCTGCGTTCGCGCGGCGCGCTCGACATGAACGCCTTCAGATTCGGCGACTGAAAGAAACCGAAGCCCGCGCCGCAAATCGCCATGCGAATGCAGATCTCCAGCGCATGCGGCTCTGCGGGCAGCATCGCGAGCGAAACCATTCCCACGCATAGAATCGCCAGCCCGACGCCGCCGAGCAGACCGGGCGCGTGACGATCGGAAAGACGTCCGGCGATCGGCGCCATGAGCGCGACGAGCGCGGACCACGGCGTCATCAGAAATCCTGTTTCGACCTGACTGCGACCGAGCACGCTTTCGAAGAAGAACGGCAGCGACACGAACGCGAGCCCTTGCGCGGCGAACGAGCAGATGGCGGTCATCGTCGAAAGGGCGAACATCGGGCGGCGGAAGAGATCGACGGGCAGCATCGGCGCGGGATGGCCGCGTTCGCGTCGCAGCAGCAGGAAGCCCGCGACGAGCGCGACGCCGAACGACGCGAGCACGGTGTGCGCGGGCGCGCGCTGGGCCGCTTCGCCGAGCGCGAAGATCAGCGACGCGAACGTGACGACGTTGAGCAGCGCCGCGAAACGATCGAAGCCGTGCGCTGCGCGCTTCGTCTGCGGCAGCGACGGCCACGCGATCATCAACGCGAACACGCCGACCGGCAAGTTGACCGCGAAGAGCCACGGCCAGGTGCCGAGCGAGAGGACGATCGACGCGACCGTCGGCCCGATCGCGAACGCGATCCCGACGACGAGCGCATTCAGCCCGACGCCGCGTCCGAGCCGGTGCGGCGGAAAAATCGCGCTGATGAGCGCCGCGTTGACGCTCATGATCGCGCTCGCGCCGAGGCCTTGCAGCAGGCGCGCGGCGACGAGCGTCGGCAGCGACCACGAAAACGCGCATACCGCCGACGCGATCAGAAACACGATCAGCCCGCCGAGATAGACGCGCCGATGCCCGAGAATGCCGCCGAGCGCGGCGAACGGGAGCAGCGTCGCGACCATCGCGAGCTGATAGGCGTTGATGATCCAGACGGAGGCCGCGGGCGTCGTGTGCAGATCGGCGGCGATCGCGGGCAGCGCGGTATTGGCGATGGCGGTGTCGAGCGTCGCCAGCGCGACCGAGAGCAGGATCGCGGCCATGCCGCGGCGCTCGAGCGGGGTCATCGGGGCGTCGGGGTCGTGAGGCAGGTCTTGCGGGCGTTCTTCGGTGGGCACGACGGGCATTCCGGATGTAAGCGGACGGAGAATAATCCGAAACGATACGGGAAGATTCGCGGTTTCGCTGGATGGGTGCCCGGGAGCTTTCAAAGCGATGTCAGCGGTTATGCTTTTACGGCTTTGGTTCATCGAAGGAGACCGATGATGACGATACGGATCGTGAGACTGGGAACGCCGCGCGCGGAGAACGAAGGATTGCGGATCGGCACGGTGCGGCGGCCGCCGCGCGGCGTGCCGAAGGCCGAGTTCGCGAAGCGCGATTTTTATGACGTGTGGTATCCGGTGCTAGCGCCGACGCCGGAACTGGTGACGCAGGCGCTTCATGCCGAGAACGACAAGGATTGGCGCGCGTTCGTGAAGAAGTTCAAAGCGGAGATGGCTGAGTCGGATGCGAGCAAGACGCTCGATTTGCTGGCGGCGTTGTCGCATACCGCGAACTTTTCGGTCGGGTGTTATTGCGAGGATGAGGCGCGGTGTCATCGCTCGGTGCTGCGGGAGTTGTTGCAGGCGCGCGGGGCGGAGGTGGTTTGAGAGTCCGATAACTCCAGAGCCGGAGTCTATAATTCGGCTTCAAGTGAGCGCCCGCGGCTGGGCGGGCGCGTCGGCAATCTGATTCGGATGTCTGAATTCAACCCGAACGGATGTCGCGATGGGGCAAGTAGTTAGTAGTGCATCCGAGTAAAAAGCTAAGATTGTTTCAGAAATGTCAACTCAACGTTATTCCGTTACTCCTCATCCGATCGAAACTTTGCTGACATGGGTGAAGTCCGGTGAAATCGCCATTCCAGAAATTCAGCGCCCATTCGTTTGGGAGGCAACTCGCGTCCGGAACCTGCTTGATTCGCTGTATCAGGGGTATCCGGTCGGCTATCTCATTGCGTGGAAGAATCCGAACGTAAAGCTCAAGGATGGTTCGACGTCGATGGGCAAGCGGATTTTGATCGACGGTCAGCAGCGCGTGACAGCGTTAATGGCTTCGTTGCTCGGTGTGGAGGTTCTCAACGACGACTACGAAACAGTTCAGATTCGTATCGCGTTCAATCCTCAAGAGGAGACGTTCGAAGTATCGAACCCGGCTATTCGCAAGAACAGTGCTTGGTTGCCGGACATAGCAGCAGTCTTCGACTCACAGACCAGCGTTTTCCAGTTGGTCAGCGACTACTGCATCGCCAACAACGGATGTACGCAAGACAGGATCTTTAACGTTCTCGAGAAACTGCGCGGCATTGTTCACAATCACGTGGGCGTCATCGAGCTGGCCGAGGATCTCGACATCGAAACCGTCACGGAGATCTTCATTCGTGTCAACTCGGCTGGAGCATCGCTGTCGCAAGCCGATTTCGCGATGTCGAAGATCGCGGTGAACGAGACGCATGGCGGAAACATGTTGCGCAAGGCGATCGACTATTTCTGCCATTTGGCCGTCGCGCCGGACTTCAAAGCAAAGATTGAAGCATCCGACAAGAGATTCGTTTCATCGGGCTTTTACGAAAAGATGAAATGGATCTGCAATGTCAACGATGACATTTACGATCCCACCTACACGGACATGTTGCGCGTTGCGTTCACGTCAGAATTCGGCCGCGGAAAGCTTCAGGATCTCGTTGCGCTTCTATCGGGCCGGAACTTCGAAACGAAGCAGTTCGAAGAGGCTATTGCGGAGCAATCCTTTGGTCAGTTGAAAAGCGGCGTGCTTTCGTTTATTAACGAGACGCACTTCAACCGATTCACGATGATTCTGCGCTCGGCCGGATTTGTCTCCAGGTCGCTCATCAGCAGCCAGAACGCAGTGAATTTCGCCTACGTTCTTTATCTCCGAGGGCGCAAGAATGGCATTCCTGCGGCGGAACTCGAGCGGATCGTTCGACGCTGGTACGCAATGTCTACGCTTCGGGGGCGCTATAGCGGATCACCCGAGTCTCAGTTCGACTTCGATATCCGACAAGTCGAATCGCAAGGCGTCAAGCAATACGTCGATGCGGTCATTGCGAACGAGTTGCCAGACAGTTTCTGGACTGGGATGCTGCCGCAGTTCATGACGACGTCTTCGATTAAGAGCCCATACTTTCTATGCTATATGGCTGCCCAAGCGAAGCTGGGTGATAAGGGATTCCTCTCCCGGGATATAACAGTGATGGATCTGTTACTCAATCAGGCGGACGTGCACCATCTCTATCCCAAGAAACATCTGGCCACTCAGCAATTCAAGGCGGCCATGTACAACCAGATCGCGAATTATGTCGTGGCGCAAAGCGAAATCAACATTGCGATTGGCGCGAAAGACCCCAAAGTCTACTTCGAGGAGCTGTTGATGCAATGTACAGGTGGAGACAGGAAGTATGGTGCCATCGACAAGCGAGAGGATCTCATCGCAAATCTTGAAGCCAACTGCGTTCCGGTCTCCATGCTGTATGGAAATGTCGACGAATATGACGTCTTTCTGGAGGAGCGTCGAAAGTTGATGGCCCTCAAGATCAAGGCCTGGTTCGAAGTGCTTTGAGAATTGTCGACGCGTAGGTTGTCGGCGAGGTGTATGCGACAACTGACAAACGAAATCAACCCGGTTGGAGGTCGCTACGTTCGGCCGGGTTTGCGATGCACTGCGCGCGCGACGGTCGTTGCATGAGAAAGACGCCGTGCTGATCCGACGCGCACGAAAAGCAAAAAGCCCGGTCAGCTTTCGCTAACCGGGCTTCGGAATTCTTTGGTGGGGCGTGAGTGACTCGAACACTCGACCTACGGATTAAGAGTCCGCTGCTCTACCAACTGAGCTAACGCCCCAACAGAAGCGAAATTATAGCGGGAGCTTTTGCAGAAGCGCAAGCCCTCGCAGCGAAAATTCTTAACTTTCTGACGAAACCGTCCCTGAAGGGCGTCTGCGAGCGCGCGACGCCCCGGTATCATGACGCATCTTCAGCCACCGCATCGCGAAAGAAGAACCATGGACGAAATCGCCATCCGCGCCTTGCTCGACGACATCCTCGCGCCGTGGGTCAAGGAACTGCGCCTCGCGCCCGGATCCATCGCCGAAAACGCCGTCACGCTGCGCTTGCCGTATTCGGATCATCTGCGTCACGCGGGCGGCGTCATCTGTGGGCAAGTTTTCATGGCCGCCGCCGACACCGCGATGGTCATCGCCGTCTCGCACATTCTCGGCGGGTTCCAGCCGATGACCACCGTCTCCCTCAACACCACATTCATGCGCCCGGTCAAAACCGGCGACGTGCTGATCACCGCGCACATCCAGCGCCGCGGCCGCAATCTCGTCTTCGGCGAAATCGAGATGCACGACGAACAAGGCGAACTCGCCGCGCACGCCACGACTACCTACGCGCTCATCAACAAGTGAACGACAAATAAATGTTCGACCAAGTCGTATTCGCCGGCGGCGGAAACCGCTGCTGGTGGCAAGCCGGCTTCTGGGACGTCATCCAGCCGGAACTGGATCTCACGCCGCGCATCATCGCGGGCATATCGGCGGGCGCGGCCACGGCGTGCATGCTCTACACGAACCAGTCGCGCTGGGTGATGGACTACTATGCCCACGCCCTGCGCGACAACACGCGCAACGCCTACTGGGGCAACCTGCTGCGCGGCCGATCGGTGTTTCCGCACTACCGCATCTATCGCCAGGCGCTGCTCGACATCTTCGCGAACCGCTTCCACGAACTCGCGTCGGCGCCCGAGATCCGCATCGGCGTGTCGCATCTGCCGCGCTGGCTCGGCGCGCGCAGCGCGGTCGCGGCGGGCCTCATCGCGTACAACATCGAAAAATACGTGCGCAAGACGCTGCATCCGACGCTCGGCCAGGCGCTCGGCTTTCATCCGGAATTCGTGAAGGCGCAGGAATGCGCGACGATCGAAGATCTCGCCGATCTCATCCTGCAATCGTCGAGCACGCCGCCGTTCACGCCGATCCTCCGGCGCAACGGCCGCCCGGTTCTCGATGGCGGCATGGTCGACAACGTGCCCGTCTCCGCGCTCGATCCATCGCCGGGACTCGTCCTCGTGATGGTCACGCGCCTCTATCCGCGCGAGCGCATGTTCGTCGTGCCGCACGGCGAGCAGAAGCGCCTTTACATCCAGCCGTCGCGCAAAGTGCCGATTTCGAGCTGGGACTATACGAGTCCGGCGCAAATGCAACATGCTTATGATCTGGGCCGCGCGGACGGCGAAGACTTCCTGGAACGTCTTCCGCGCCTGATGGAAACCGCTTCGCATCTCGCTTGAGGAGCAGACCGTGGCGAAGAAACACACGTACGAACTGACCGTCGACTGGACCGGCAATCTCGGTTCCGGCACATCGGCTTACGACGCGTATTCGCGCGATCACCTCGTGCGCGTCGGCACGAAGACGGCGATCGAGGCGTCGAGCGATCCGGCGTTTCGCGGCGATCCCGCGCGTCACAATCCCGAAGAGTTGTTCGTGGCGTCGCTCTCGTCGTGCCACATGCTCTGGTATCTGCACTTGTGCGCGACGAACAAGATCGCGGTGACCGGTTATGTCGATGAAGCCATCGGCACGATGCAGGAGGAATCGAAGGGCGACGGACGTTTCGTCGATGTGCTGCTGCGTCCGAAGGTGACGGTCGGCGCGGGCAGCGACGCCGGTCTCGCGGCGCGCCTGCACGAAGAGGCGCACCGCTTTTGCTTCATCGCGAACTCGGTGAATTTTCCGGTGCGCTGCGAGCCGTCGATCGAAATCTCGACGCTCTGATCTTCGCCGCGACGAAACTCAACGGCGGCGCGCGTGGTGAAGCGCTTCCTTGTTGAAAACGCTCGAGGTATCGCCCGCATCGAACGCGAGGATGTTCCTGAACGCCGCGCCGAAATACAGCTCGTAACTCTCGCGCTCCACATAGCCGATGTGCGGCGTGCAGATCACGTTCTCCAGACGCAGCAGGCCGTAGCCTTGCAGAATCGGCTCGCTTTCGAACACATCGACGGCGACCATGCCCGGCCGGTTGTGGTGCAGCGAGTTGAGCAGCGCGTTCTCTTCGAGCAGTTCGGCGCGGCTCGTGTTGACGAACAGCGCGGTCGGCTTCATACGCATCAGATCGTCCTGCTTGACGATGCCAGTCGTCTCGTCCGTCAGACGCAGATGCAGCGTGAGCACGTCGCTCTGTTCGAAAAGCGCCTCGCGGCTTTCGGCGACCGCGAATCCATCTTCGCGCGCGGCGCTTGCCGAATGCTCCCGTCCGTAGACGAGCACGTTCATGCCGAACGCTTTGCCGTAGCCCGCGACGAGCTTGCCGATCTTGCCGTAGCCCCAGATGCCGAGCGTCTGTCCGCGCAACACTTGGCCCAAGCCGAAATTCGGCGGCAGCGCCGATGTCTTCAACCCCGACTGCTGCCACGCGCCTTGCTTCAGGTTTGCGACGTACTGCGGAATGCGCCGCTGCGCCGACATGATGAGCGCCCACGTCAGTTCGGCGGGTGCGATCGGCGAACCTGTGCCTTCCAGCACTGCGATGCCGCGTTCCGTGCACGCATCGATATCGATATGCCCGCCGCCCGCGCGTCCCGTCTGGCTGATCATGCGCAGTTTCGGACATTTGTCGAGCAGTTGCGAGCTGATGCGCGTGCGTTCGCGAATCAGCACGAGCGCGTCCACTTCCGAAAGTCTGCTGGCCAACTGTCCGAGACCACGCACCGTGTTATTGAAGACCTTCACCTCATGGTCATCGAGCAGATGGAAGCAATCGAGCTTCCGGACGGCATCCTGGTAGTCGTCGAGAATGGCGATTTTCATGGGCATTGGGTGGCTTTTGTTAGGCATCAAACGTGCTGCTTTTTAATCGAAGGCGAGAATGTAGCGCTAAGTTCGGGTAAATACCGATAAATTGCGCTCTATTCGTCGTTATTGCGCTGCATCAACGAGTTCATGCAATGCAGTGTTATGCTTGACTCCCATTTTTCAGGAGCCTCGTCAGGCCGCGCCAAAATAAAGAAATTCGGCACAAGTAGCGGAAAACACGATGATCCGCGAGGAGACAGGCCACTTAGTATCTCTTTTTAACAGTTTGTTCCTTTGCGACGCAAGCCGCGAAAAGGTACGGCTTGCTGCGTAAGGATTCATGCCCGTGACGCCGCACTGGCTCGCGAACCGCATTTCGTGCGATGAAAGCGCGTAAAGCAGCGCTGCAAAATGCACGAAAGCGCCCGGCGGTTCGAGTCGCACACGCCTCTCGCATGCAGCGTCAGTGGGGCCATTGGTTTTCATTGCAGAAGAACGGAGACAGCTCGATGAACCAGCCCGCAGTAGTCGAAGACAACCATAAAAACGCCGTCGAAATCGAAGCGCCGGCCTATGTCCGGCACCGAAGACTCATCGAATGGGTCCAGCAAATCGCGGCCCTGACCAAGCCGGATCGCATCGAATGGTGCGACGGGTCGCAGGAAGAATACGATCGGCTCTGCCAGCAGATGGTCGAAGCCGGCACGATGAAGAAGCTCAATCCCGAGAAGCGCCCGAATTCCTTCCTCGCCTGCTCGGATCCCTCGGACGTGGCGCGCGTCGAAGATCGCACGTTCATCTGCTCGCAGCGGCGCGAAGACGCCGGCCCCACGAATAATTGGATCGATCCGCAGGAAATGCGCGTCACGCTCGACGGCCTGTTCGACGGGTCCATGCGCGGCCGCACGATGTATGTCGTGCCGTTCTCGATGGGCCCGCTCGGCTCGCCGATCGCGCATATCGGCGTGGAATTGTCGGACAGCCCGTATGTCGTGACGAACATGCGCATCATGACGCGCATGGGACGCGCCGTGTACGACGTGTTGGGCGAGAACGGCGAGTTCGTGCCGTGCGTGCATTCCGTCGGTGCGCCGCTCGTCGATGGGCGCAAGGACGTGCCTTGGCCGTGCAACGACACGAAGTACATTGTCCATTTTCCCGAAAAGCGCGAAATCTGGAGTTTCGGCTCGGGATACGGCGGCAACGCGCTGCTCGGCAAGAAATGCTTCGCGCTGCGCATCGCCTCGACGATGGGCCGCGACGAAGGCTGGCTCGCCGAGCACATGCTGATTCTCGGCGTGACCTCGCCGCAGGGGCGCAAGTATCACGTCGCGGCGGCGTTTCCGTCGGCGTGCGGCAAGACCAACTTCGCGATGCTGATTCCGCCGAGCGACCTGAACGGCTGGAAGGTCACGACCATCGGCGACGACATCGCGTGGATCAAGCCGGGCCGCGACGGGCGTCTCTACGCGATCAATCCGGAAGCGGGCTATTTCGGCGTCGCGCCCGGCACCAGCGAAAAGACCAACTTCAACGCGATGGCCACGTTGAAGGAAAACGTGATCTTCACGAACGTCGCGCTGACCGACGACGGCGATGTCTGGTGGGAAGGCATGACCGACACGCCGCCCGCGCATCTGATCGACTGGCAGGGCCGCGACTGGACGCCGGCAATCGCGAAGGAAACCGGCGCGAAAGCCGCGCATCCGAACGCGCGCTTCACCGCGCCGGCGTCGCAATGTCCGTCGATCGATGCCGATTGGGAAAATCCGGCTGGCGTGCCGATCGATGCGTTCATCTTCGGCGGACGCCGCTCCAACACCGTGCCGCTCGTCACTGAAGCGCGCGACTGGAAGGAAGGCGTCTACATGGCCGCGACGATGGGCTCCGAAACCACCGCCGCCGCCGCGGGGCAACAAGGCGTCGTGCGCCGAGATCCGTTCGCGATGCTGCCGTTCTGCGGCTACAACATGGCCGATTATTTCGGCCACTGGCTGAAAATGGGCGAGCGCCTCGAAGCGACGAACGCGAAAGCGCCGAAGTTCTTCTGCGTCAACTGGTTCCGCAAGGGCGACGACGGCAAGTTCGTTTGGCCGGGCTTCGGCGAAAACATGCGCGTGCTGAACTGGATGATCGGCCGTATCGAAGGCACCGCGAAGGGCGAGGAGCACGCGTTCGGCATTTCGCCGCGCTACGAGGACATCGACTGGGGCGCGCTCGGCTTCTCGCGCGAGCAGTTCGAGCAGGTCATCTCCGTCAGCGATGCCGCCTGGCGCGACGAACTCGCGCTCCACGATGAGCTCTTTTCGAAGCTCAAGCACGGTTTGCCGGAAGCTTTGCCGGACGCCAAGGCCGGTATGGAGAAGCGCCTCGCCGCATAAGCGTCGCATCCGGCGCGCTCGCGCGCCGGATTTATATCGAAAACTGAATCAATCCCTTTTTATCGGGCCCGCAGCGACGGGCCCGATTTGCTCCTCGCGTACACCGCCGAAATTGACGCGGCAAGTGCTTTCAAAATTCCATCAATCGGATTGCACTGATCTTGGTGTTGTGCAAATCGCAACAATCGGTGATCTTTCATCCGCGTAACGCGCCTAACATCCAGATTTTTTTCGATTTTTTTATGCTTCCGGGCAACTTCTGCACAAAAACGCCGGTCCTAGGATAATCCTGAATTGCTTTGCAGCAGAATTCGAGCCGTCTAGCGGCAGGAGTTGTCTTATGGATCATTTGCAGTCGATGAGAGTATTCGTCCGCGTCGCGGATCTCGGGAGTTTCGCCCGTGCCGCAAGCGCGATGGACATCTCCAATGCGGTGGCTACGCGGCACGTCGCGGACCTGGAAGGACGCCTCGGCACGCGCTTGCTCAACCGCACGACGCGCAGCCTCTCGCTCACCGAGTCCGGCCAGGTTTATCTGGAGCGGGCGCGGCAAATTCTCGACGAACTGGAAGACGTCGAACAAATGGTGGTGGCGCGCAATCACGAACCGCTCGGTTCGCTCAGGATCGTCGCGCCCGTCGTGTTCGGTCTGCATAATCTCGCGCCCGTGTTACAGACGTATGCGCAGCGTTATCCGAAAGTCGTGCCGGACGTGACGCTGGTGGATCGTCAGGTCGATTTGGTCGAGGAAGGCTTCGATGTCGGCATCGTGATCGCGCGGCAGGTGAAAAGCGCAAGCGTCGTCACGCGGCGTCTGACGACGGGCTGCATGACTGTCTGCGCGACACCCGCGTATCTCGAAACGCACGGCACGCCGACGCGCCCCGAGCATCTGCTCGAGCATCCGTGCCTGAGCTTGCCGTCGGAATACTGGGGCGACGAGCGCGTGTTCACCGGTCCGGAAGGCGAAGTGCGTGTGCGGCCGCAGAACGTGATCATCGCGAACAACACGGAGATGCTGCGGCAGTTCGCGCTGCTCGGCATGGGCATCGCGATTTTGCCGAGCTATCTGATCGGCAACGACACGACGCGCGGCCAGCTCGTGCGTCTGCTCGGCGACTATCAATTGCCGCAGGTCGAGATCAACGTCGCGTATCCGAGCCGCCGTCATTTGCCGGCGAAGGTGCGGACGTTCATCGATCACCTCGTCGAGCATTTCAGCCAGACGCCGAATCATCAACTCGGCGAGCAGTGGATTCGCGATGGCCGCGGCAGGCCGGTGGCGCATTCGCACTACGAGCACGCCGACGAACCGGCGACGCCCGCGCCGCGCGCGCGCCCGATCGACGGCGAGCTCGCGCCGAAGCTATCGAAACCGTCGCGTACGCGAGGGCGTGTGCCGGCGGCATCGCCTTTTTGAAAGGCTCGCGCCAGGCGCAAATAAAAAACCCCCGCGACGTTTCTCGCGGGGGTTTTTCTTTCTGACGGACTCCGAGAACGATCAGCTCGTCTTCTTCGCCGGAGCTTTCTTCGCTGCCGCCTTCTTCGCGGGCGCTTTCTTGGCTGCAGTCTTCGCGGACGTGGTCTTGGCGGCGACTGCGACATCGCTGTCGCCGTTGTCGTCGCCGCTGTCGGCTTGAGCTTCCGCTGTCGCGCCGCGCTTCGCCGCCGTCTTCGCGCCCGGTTTGGCCTCTTTCTTCTCGAATTCGAAGCCGATCTTGCCATCCGGCTGCTTCACGAGGAATGCCTTGAAGTTGCGTCCGGTGCGCGACGACTTGAAGTTCGTCAGCAGATCGGTGCGGCCCGCGCCCAGCAGCTTTTCCATCTGTTCGCGGGTGATTTCCTGCTGAAGGATCACCTTGCCGGAGCGGAAGTCGCAAGTCTTCGGATTCGACACCGAGTTTTCGCACACATAGCTCATGCCGTGTTCGAACACGCGCGACTGGCATTTCGGACATGCGCCGACCGGCGTCTGCTCGGAGAAATCGGGCGGTTCGCCGTCTTCGCCGCCGGAATCCTGACCGAAGTCGAATTCGAGCTTGTAGTTCTTGATTTCGTCGTCCAACGCGAGCTTGAGGATCGCCGAGAACGGACGGCCCATCTTGCTGCGAAAGCCCGACAGCGGCCCGATGGTCTTCTCGCGCAGCAATTCCTCGACTTCAGGAATCTCGAACTGACGTCCGCCCGGAATCTTCGAAATCGAAAACTCGCACTTCGTGCACGCGAACCGGCGATAGTTCTCCTTCACCTGCGCGCCGCAATTCGGGCAGGGCGTTTCGAGCGTCGCGTAATCGCCGGGGATCGTGTCGGAGTCGTACTCTTTCGCGCGTTTGACGATGGTTTGCGTCATGCGCGCGATTTCCTGCATGAACGCATCGCGATGCAGGTTGCCGCGCTCCATCTGCGAAAGCTTGTGCTCCCACTGGCCCGTCAATTCGGGCGCGGTGAGCTCCTCGACGCCGAGACCGCGCAGCAAGGTCATCAACTGGAATGCCTTGGCCGTCGGGATCAGCTCGCGGCCTTCGCGCACCATGTACTTCTCGCCGAGCAGACCTTCGATGATCGCCGCGCGCGTCGCCGGCGTGCCGAGACCTTTCGCGGCCATCGCGTCGCGCAGTTCCTCGTCTTCGACGAGCTTGCCCGCGCCTTCCATCGCCGAAAGCAGCGACGCCTCGTTGTAGCGCGCGGGCGGCTTGGTCACGAGACCGTGCGCCTCGACCTTTTCGACATCGACCTTTTCGTCCTTCTGCACCGGCACGAGATTGCCTTCCTCGCCCGCGGCTTCGCGGCCGTAGACCTGCAGCCAGCCGGGCTCGACCAGCACCTTGCCTTCCGTCTTGAAGTGATGCCCGGAAACTTCGGTGATGCGCGTCGTCACGAGATATTCGGCCGCCGGGAAAAACACCGACAGGAAGCGCTTGACGACGAGGTCATACAGCTTCTGCTCGGGCTCGGACAGCGCTTTGGGCGCCTGCAGCGTCGGGATGATGGCGAAGTGGTCGCTGATCTTCGAATTGTCGAAGATGCGCTTGTTCGGCTTCACCCAGCCCTTGTCGAGCACCTGCTTCGCGAACGGCAGATAGTTGTTGCTCTCCTTGAGCATGGTCATCGTGTCTTTGACCGTGTTCAGGTAGTCCTCGGGCAGCGCGCGCGCGTCGGTACGCGGATAGGTGAGAACCTTGTGCTTTTCGTACAGCGCTTGCGCGAGGCCGAGCGTGTTCTTCGCCGAAAAGCCGAAGCGGCTGTTGGCTTCGCGCTGCAAGCTGGTCAGATCGAACAGCAGCGGCGACATTTGCGTCGACGGCTTCGATTCCTCGGTCACGGTGCCGGTCTTGCCGCGGCAGGCCGCGACGATGGATTCCGCCGCCGGCAGGCTCCACAGGCGCGAATCGCGCTGCTCCGGATCGTTTTCGACGCGCTTGAACTTCGGATCGAACCAGCGGCCTTCGTACAGGCCCTTCGCGGCGATGAACTCGGCGCGCACTTCCCAGTAATCGCGCGGCACGAATCGCCGAATCTTCTCTTCGCGTTCGACGACGATCGACAACGTTGGCGTCTGAACGCGGCCGACGGTCGTCAGGAAGAAACCGCCGCCCTTGCTGTTGAACGCGGTCATCGCGCGCGTGCCGTTGATGCCGACGAGCCAGTCCGCTTCCGAGCGGCAGCGTGCGGCGTCGGCGAGCGGCTGCATGTCGGCGTCGCTGCGCAGGTTCGCGAAGCCTTCGCGGATCGCGGCGGGCGTCATCGACTGCAGCCACAGGCGCTGGACCGGCTGCTTCGCCTTCGCATGCTGCGCGATCAGACGGAAAATCAGCTCGCCCTCGCGCCCCGCGTCGCATGCGTTGATGAGGCGGTCGATATCTTTTCGCTTCATCAGCTTCGTCAGCACCTTGAGGCGCGACTCGCTTTTCGCGATGGGATTCAGGTCGAAATGCGGCGGAATGACCGGCAGATTGGCGAAGCTCCATTTGCCGCGCTTGACGTCGTACTCCTCGGGCGCCGCGATCTCGAGCAGATGGCCGACCGCGGACGAGAGCACGTAGTCGTCGCTCTCGTAGTACTCGTCATGCTTGGTGAAGCCGCCCAGCGCACGCGCGATGTCGTTCGCGACGGAAGGCTTCTCAGCGATGATCAGGGCTTTGGACATGACTCAAAAGGGTTGGTAACTGGCAGCGGCCCGGTTTGGACTGCTTTAACGACCGCTTTATAGCACACGCTTTGCGCGGCGGGCGCCGAACCGCGAATCCGGGCGTTTCGATATCCGGCCCGCGAAGCGCGTTGCGAGAGACGCGAAAGGTGCGTTTCGCGGGCGTCGCAATCAGGCCGTAGCAAGCGCCGGGCGCAGTTTCGGCGCACCGACCATGCCCGGCAGCGCGGTCAGATCGGTGAGCATCCGTTCGACGATGGAAGCCTGCGGCAGAACCGTGCCGAAGAATCGCGTCGTGACGGAGTCCTCGATCAGGATGGTAGGAAAATTTTCCACGTCGAGATCGTCGAAACGGTCGGCGTGATTCTCGATGTCGATCCACGCGAAGCAGACGTCCGGATGCGCGTCCGCCAGCTTGTCGAACCCTTCGCGATACTCGCGGCACGTTCCGCACCATTCCGCGCACAGGCAGGCGACGAACAGCGTGCCGGGCACGGCGATGCGTTCCGCGATGAGATCGGCGTCGGTATCGAGATTCAGCGCGGACATGACGGGTGCGAGATCCTTATTGGTATCGGCTGCGGGGACGGCTCATTTTTCCGCGAATGTAGCACGACGAGGAATCACGAGCGCTGCACCGCCGCGTAGCGACCGCCCGCGAGCGCGGCCACCTGGCCCGACAATTCGAGCTGCAGCAGCGCGCCTTGCAACGCCGCCCCGTCCAGATCGGTGCGCGTCGCGAGGATTTCAAGCGTCGCGGGCGCATGGCCGAGCGCGCCGAGCACGCGCGCGGCATCGGCGTTCATCGGCGTGTCGTGCAATGCCGCCGATGCCCACGATGCGCTCACCGGCCGCAGCCTCCCGCGCTTTGCCGCCGACCCCGCCGCGCTTGCCTGCGCCGACGAGAAACCGAACTCTTCGAGCACTTCTTCCGGCGTTTCGACGAGCTTCGCGCCCTCCTTTATCAGCCGATGACAACCCTGCGAAAGCGGCGCGTGGACGGAGCCAGGCATCGCAAAAACATCGCGCCCCATTTCGTTGGCGAGCCGCGCGGTGATGAGCGAGCCGGAGCGCATCGCGGCTTCGACGATCAGCACGCCGCCCGACAATCCCGCGATCAGCCGGTTGCGCTGTGGGAAGTTGGCGGAGCGCGCGGGCGTGCCGAGCGGCCATTCGGAGAGCATCGCGCCGTCGCGGGCGATTTCGTGCGCGAGCGTGTGATGCGCGGCGGGATACACGAGATCGGCGCCCGTGCCGATGACCGACACCGTGCCGGTCGCACCCTCCAGCGCTCCGCGATGCGCGGACGCATCGATGCCGAGCGCGAGCCCCGACACGACCGCAAGTCCCGCATCCGACAGCACGCGGGCGAAGCGGCGCGCGTCCTCCAGACCTTGCGGCGTCGCATGCCGGCTGCCGACGATGGCCACCGCGCGCGCCTGCAGCAGATCGAGCCGGCCCTTCGCATAGAGCAATGGCGGCGGATCGGGCATCGTCAGCAGCGCTTGCGGATAGGCGGCGTCGGCGAGCGTCAGGACGTGGTTGCCCGGTTCGGATGCCCACGCCGAAGCCGCTTCAATATAGTGGTCGAACGAAACGCCTTCGATGTCCGCGGGTGGCGCGAGCACGGCTTCGGCTGTGCGGGCGTCGGTGGTTTCCGCGAGCGTCGCAAAACTCTCCCACAAAACCTCGCGCGGACCGCCGAAAGTACCGAGCAACGTGCGCAGCGCGAGCGGGCGCAGCCCTTTGGCGTGCGCGAGCCGCAGCCAGGCGCGCAGTTCGTCGGCATCGAGTGTGGAGGCGGCTTCCTCGGTCGGCAGGTCGGCGGTCGTCATGTTAAGATTTTTGATCCGGAATAGATAAAGAAAGGTCGCTCAGGCACGTTTGAAAGCCCGCAGCGACGCCCATCGGCCGCTTGCCGGCGGCGTTGAATCCACTGGATTCACCCGCATATCTTCGGCATGCCGCCCCATTACCCGCAACCTGGCCGAATGGCCGATTTACACGCGTCGCGGCGCGCGTAGACAATCCGAATCATGGCTCTGCTCAAGATACTCAACTACCCGGACAAGCGTCTGAACAAGGTGGCGAAACCTGTCGCCGTGGTCGACGACCGCATCCGCAAGCTCGTCGCCGACATGGCCGAGACGATGTACGCCGCGCCCGGCGTCGGCCTCGCCGCGACGCAGGTGGATGTGCACGAGCGCGTGATCGTGATCGACGTCTCGGACGCGCACGACCAGCTGATGGTCTTCATCAACCCTGAGCTCGTCTGGACGAGCGAGCAGAAGAAGGAATGGGAAGAGGGCTGTCTTTCGGTGCCGGGCATTTACGACTTCGTCGAGCGCCCTGACAAGGTGCGCGTGAAGGCGCTGAACGAGAAGGGCGAAACCTTCGAGCTCGATTGCGACGGCTTGCTCGCGGTGTGCATCCAGCACGAGATGGATCATCTGGCTGGCCACGTTTTCGTGGAATATCTGTCGACGCTTAAGCAGACGCGCATTCGCGGCAAGATGAAAAAGCTGGAAAAGGCGCTGTAACCGATGACTCAATCGCTGCGCGTGGTTTTCGCCGGTACGCCGGAATTCGCTGCCGCCGCGCTCGCGGCCATTCACGCAGCCGGTTTTTCCGTGCCGCTGGTTTTGACGCAGCCCGACCGGCCCGCCGGACGCGGCATGAAGCTGACCGCGAGCGCGGTCAAGCGCTTCGCCGTCGAGCATGGTCTGAAGGTCGCGCAGCCAACGTCGCTGCGTCGCGCGGGCAAGTATCCGCAGGAAGCGGCGGAAGCCATCGATTTGCTGAAGGCCACGCCGCACGACGTGATGGTCGTCGCCGCGTACGGGCTCATCCTGCCGCAGGAGGTGCTCGATATTCCGCCGCGCGGCGCGATCAACATTCACGCTTCGCTGTTGCCGCGCTGGCGTGGCGCGGCGCCGATCCATCGCGCGATCGAAGCGGGCGACGCAGAAACCGGCATCACGCTGATGCAGATGGACGCCGGCCTCGACACCGGCGCGATGATCCGTGAGGCGCGCACGCCGATTCTCGCCGACGACACGACCGCCACGCTGCACGACAGGCTCGCGCAGATGGGCGCGGAATTGATCGTCGCCGCGCTGCGCGATCTCGAACGCGATGGCGCATTGCCGTCCACGCCGCAGCCGGACGAAGGCACGACCTACGCGGAAAAGATCGCGAAGAACGAAGCCGCGCTCGACTGGCGTCGTCCGGCGGAAGAGCTCGCGCGCCAGATTCGCGCGTTCGATCCGTTTCCCGGCGCGTTCGGCACGCTCGACGGTGCGCCGATCAAGATCTGGGCGGCGCAACCGGTCGACGGTGCGGGCGAACCGGGCGCCATCGCCGATGTTTCCCCGGACGGTATCGTCGTTATGTGCGGCAGCGGCGCGCTCAAACTCACGCAACTTCAGAAACCGGGCGGCAAGCGCTTGCCCGCGCGGGAATTTCTCGCGGGCGCGCCGCTCGCGAAGGGCCAGCGTTTCACGCTGCAGTGAAGGACGGCAGGACAGACGCAGCGCTAAAATAAATCGTTGTCAACGCGCGCGTGTCTGTCTGGAGTTTTTCGATGCTCGGCATTACCGGTTTCACCTTCTTTCTCGTCGCCGTCTTTCTTCTAAACGTCACGCCCGGCCCCGATACGGCTTACATCGTCGGACGCAGCGTCGCTCAAGGACGCGGCGCGGGCATCGTTTCGGCGCTCGGGATTTCCGCTGGCTGCATCGTCCATACGCTCGCGTGCGCCTTCGGGTTGACGGCGATTCTCGCTGCATCGGCGACGGCGTTCACGGTCATCAAGATTGCCGGCGCGATTTATCTGATTTATCTCGGCGTGCGCCTCATTTTCGCGAAGCACGACGACACCGAAACCGCGCGCGAGACGCAAAACGAAAAGGCCACGCCGAAATCGCTCGGCCAGCTTTTCGCGCAAGGCTTCGTCACGAACGTGTTGAATCCGAAGGTCGTGTTGTTCTTCGTGTCGTTCTTTCCGCAGTTCGTCGCCGCCGACAGCCAGCACAAGACGCTCGCGTTTCTCGCGCTCGGGGTCGTGTTCATCGCGATGAGCACGGTCTGGAACAGCTTCGTCGCGTGGATCGCGGGCAGCGTCACCGAGCGCTTCGCGGGCAAATCGGGCGTGAAGAAGTGGCTGGATCGCGGGGTCGGCAGCGCGTTCGTCGGACTCGGTATCAAACTCGCGACGACGCATCGATAAATCGCGCAATCTCGGATTGAATTATTGCCGGCTGCCACTATCTAACATTTTGCTTACAATTGTCGTCCCGGTCATGTTGGCCGGGGCAACCGCGCACTTCGCGCACTGCATACAGGGAGAGGAGCTCCGGACATGTTCAACTGGGTCAAAACCGCGATGCTGATGGCTGCGATCACGGCCCTCTTTGTCGTGATCGGCGGAATGATCGGCGGATCGAAGGGCATGATGCTCGCGCTGATCGTCGCGCTCGGCATGAATTTCTTTTCGTACTGGTTCTCGGACAAGATGGTCCTGCGCATGTACAACGCGCAGGAAGTCGACGAAACCACCGCGCCGCAGTTTTATCGCATGGTGCGCGAGCTCGCGACGCGCGCTCAATTGCCGATGCCGCGCGTCTATCTGATCAACGAAGACGCGCCGAACGCGTTCGCCACGGGCCGCAATCCCGAGCACGCGGCGGTCGCGGCGACCACGGGCATTTTGCGCGTGCTGTCCGAGCGTGAAATGCGCGGCGTGATGGCGCACGAACTGGCGCACGTGAAGCACCGCGACATCCTCATCTCGACCATCTCCGCGACGATGGCCGGCGCGATCTCCGCGCTCGCGAACTTCGCGATGTTCTTCGGCGGTCGCGACGACGAAGGTCGTCCGGCGAATCCCATCGCGAGCATTCTGGTGGCGATTCTCGCCCCGATCGCGGGTGCGCTGATCCAGATGGCGATTTCCCGCGCGCGCGAATTCGAAGCCGATCGCGGCGGCGCGGAAATTTCGGGCGATCCGCAAGCGCTCGCGAGTGCGCTCGAGAAGATTCACGCATACGCGACCGGCGTGCCGTTCCCGACCGCCGAGCAGCATCCGGCGACTGCGCAGATGATGATCATGAATCCGCTGTCGGGCGGCGGCATCGCGAATCTGTTCTCGACGCACCCGGCGACCGAAGAGCGCGTCGCCCGCCTGATGGAAATGGCGCGCACCGGCCGCTTCTAAAACCTGCAACGTCGTAAAGCAAGGCCGTTCCGGTTACGCCGGAGCGGCCTTTTTCTTGTTCGGCCGCCGCCGTCCGGGCGCGCAATTCCCGCACGTTACAATTCCCCGTTCGCGCGAACTCTGCGCGTCGCCGTTGACCGTCCCCGTTTCGCCATGACCGACAAGCCTTCCCGCCGGCCCGCCGCCGCGCATTTCCGTCTGAGCGCGTTGCGTCTCGCGCCCGATTCGCTCGCGTTCGCGCTCGACAGCGCGGCGCAGGCCGTCGGCGCGGTGCGCGCGGGCTCGGCGCTGCCGGCGGCGTTGCAGACGGTCGTCGCGTCGGCGAAGCACGCGAGCGCGCGCGGGGCGGTGCAGGACATCGCGTATCGGACCATGCGCCGTCTCGCGCTCGCCGATGCGCTGCTGCACAGGCTCGTGAAGAAGGCGCCGCCGCCGCATGTGGCGAACGTGCTCGTCTGCGCGTTCGCGCTGCTGACCGACGACGAAGCGCATGCCGCTTACTCGCCCTTCACCGTGGTCGATCAGGCGGTGAGCGCGATCGCCGCGCGCCGCGAATTCGCGTTTGCGAAGGGCCTGGTGAACGCGGTGCTGCGCAATTTTCTGCGTGAGCGCGACATGCTGATCGACGAAGCGCGCACAAGCGAAGTCGCGCGCTGGAATTATCCGCAATGGTGGATCGACGCGGTGAAGCGCGGCCAGCCGGATGCCTGGGAGCGCATCCTCGAAGCGGGTAACGCGCAAGGTCCGCTCACGCTTCGCGTGAACGCGCGGCACGCGAGCGTCGACGACTATCTCGCGCGCCTCCGCGACGCGCGTATCGAAGCCGACGCCGCCGGCCTGCACGCGGTGCGCCTGAGAACGCCGATGCCCGTCGATCGCATTCCCGGGTTCGACGAAGGCGTCGTGTCGGTGCAGGACGCCGGCGCGCAGCTCGCCGCGCAACTGCTCGGCGAGAAGGACGGCATGCGCGTGCTCGATGCCTGCGCCGCGCCGGGCGGCAAGACGGGCCACATTCTCGAACTCGCGAACGTCGATCTGATCGCGCTCGAAAGCGACGCCGAGCGTTCTGGCCGCATCGGACAAAACTTGCAGCGTCTGAAACTCGACGCGCAAATCAAGATCGGCGACGCGGGCGATCCCGCGCAATGGTTCGACGGCGCGCCCTTCGACCGCATTCTCGCGGACGTGCCGTGCTCGGCGTCGGGCATCGTGCGGCGTCATCCGGATATTCGCTGGCTGCGGCGCGCATCGGATATCGATGCGCTCGTCGCCGAGCAAAGGCGCATCGTGAGCGCGCTGTGGCCGCTCGTCGCGAAGGGCGGCGAGCTGCTCTACGTGACGTGCTCCATCTTTCCCGAGGAGGGCGAAGAGCAGGCCCGCTGGTTTGGAACCGCACATGAAGATGCGGTACGATTGGACGCGCCGGGCCAATTGTTGCCGACAGCGGCGCGCGCAAGCGCGGTCGCGGCGCAAGGTTCACCGGACAGTACAAATCTCGCGAACCCGCATCGGGACGCGGAGACTCTCGCGGACCACGACGGATTCTTCTACGCGCGCTTTCAGAAACGGTGACGATCAAACGCTTTTTTCCGCTTCGGCTCGCGGCCGTCATCTGGACTGCGCTGACGCTCTGGCTGACGTTCGCCGCGGCCGATTCCGCGTTCGCCGAGACGATCGCCGTGCAGCGCGCGTCGCTGCAAGCGGACAATGCCGGCTGGAGCTTGGACGCGCATTTCGACTTCGACCTGAACAACAGCCTCGAAGATGCCGTGAACCGCAGCGTGCCGCTCTATTTCACGATCGACTTCAACCTGTCGAGACCGCGCTGGTACTGGTTCGATGAAGAGCCGGTCAACGTGTCGCAGAGCATCCGTCTGTCATTTCAACCGCTCACGAACGAATATCGCGTGTCGACGGGCGGCCTGCAGTTGCGCTTCGCATCGTTGAACGAAGCGCTCGCGGTCATCAAGCATGTGACTTCGTGGCATGTCATCGACCGTAATCAGGTGCATGGCGGCGAAACCTATACCGCATCGGTGCGTATGCAGCTCGACATCGCATTGATGCCCAAGCCGTTCCAGATCGACGCGGTGAACAATCGCGACTGGAACCTTTCCTCGGACTGGAAGCGTTTTACTTTTACGGCGGCAGAACGTGCGAAATAGATTTCGACGCGGCCGCACGGACATGAAGAGTTTCGTCGTCCGCTTGCTGGTCTCCACGGTGGCGCTCACGGCAGTCCTGCTGCTCGTGATGCTCGCGCTCGCGAGCGCGAACACCGAGTTCTTCGACCGCTACTACGGCTGGCTCTACGCGGCGAATGTCGCGGTGGCGATGGTCTTCATGCTGATCGTCATCAGCCTGTTCATCATCATCGTGTCGAGGGTGAGGCAAGGGCGCTTCGGCACGCGCCTGCTCGCCAAGCTCGCGTTCATCTTCGCGCTCGTCGGCGTGGTGCCGGGCGCGATCATCTATGTGGTTTCGTATCAGTTCGTGTCGCGCAGCATCGAGTCGTGGTTCGACGTGAATGTCGAAACCGCGCTCACCTCCGGTCTGACGCTCGGGCGCGGCATGCTCCAGACATCGCTCGCCGATTTCAAGAACCGCGGCCGGCAGATGAGCGATCAGCTCGCGAGCGCCGATCCATCGAGTCTCACGCTGTCGCTTTTGCGGCTGCGCGATCAGTACGGCGTGCAGGACGCCGTCGTGTTCGAGCGGCCGCGCGATCAGTACAACCGCGAGGATCTCGCGGCGAACAACAGTTCGCAACGCGTGCCCGGATTGCGCACGGTCGCGCAGGCATCGGGCAATTACTACGCGCTCCTGCCGGCCAACGAGCCGACCGGCACGATGCTGCGGGAGGCGCAGGATCATCCGTACGGCGCGATCGAAGGCGAGATCGACGGCGATCCGAAATCGAACGGGCCGAAGGGCGCATTGCGATTGCGCGTGCTCACGAAGATTCCCGATCCGACGACGACCACGGAATTTCAGCACGTCGACCGTTTCCTGCAGATCGAGCAGCCCGTGAGCCAGGAGCTCGCGCGCAACGCCGACGCCGTGCAGCGCGCGTATCGCGAATATCAGGAGAAGCGGCTCGGGCGCACCGGCTTGCGCAAGATGTATATCGGCACGCTGACGCTCGCGCTTTTTCTCGCGACCTTCATCGCGATGATGCTCGCGCTCGCGCTCGGCAATCAGCTCGCGCGGCCGTTGTTCCTGCTGGCGCAGGGCACGAAGGAAGTGGCCGAAGGCGACTACACGCCCAAACGCGAGATCAATTCACGCGACGAACTCGGCTTTCTCACGCAGTCCTTCAACGCGATGACGCGCCAGCTTTCCGAGGCGCGCGCGGCGGTCGAGAACAATCGCATCGCACTGGAGCATTCGAAGGCGTATCTGGAGAGCATTCTCGCGAACCTCACCGCGGGCGTGTTCGTGTTCGACCGGCAGTTCCGTCTCTCCACCGCGAATCGCGGCGCGGAGCGCATCTTCCGCCAACCGTTCTCCGCGTTGCTCAATCAGCCGCTCGATCAGATCGAGGTGCTCGCCGAGTTCGGCGCGATGGTCAAAAAGGCGTTCGCCGAGCGCGACGCGGCGGCGGTCGGCAGCGATCATCCTGTCGGCGATCGCGGTCACTGGCAGCAGCAGGTCGCGGTGACGGTGCCGGGCGAGAGCGATCCGCTCACGTTGCTCGTGCGCGGCACGCAGTTGTTGAGCGTGACCGAGAGCGACACCGACGACGCGGAAACCACGGGCTACGTCGTCGTGTTCGATGACATATCGGATGTCATCTCCGCGCAGCGTTCCGTCGCGTGGGGCGAAGTCGCGCGGCGTCTCGCGCACGAGATCAAGAATCCGCTCACGCCTATTCAGCTTTCAGCCGAACGTCTGCAGATGAAGCTCGCCGACAAGCTCGCGCCGCCGGATGCGGACGTGCTGAAGCGCGCATCGACGACCATCGTCAATCAGGTGCAGGCGATGAAGCAGATGGTCGACGACTTCCGCGAATACGCGCGCACGCCGCCCGCGGTGCTCGGCAATCTGCAACTGAACGATCTCGTCGCGGAAGTGCTGACGTTGTACGGCATCGAGGACGGCAAGACGCCGATCAAAGTCGATCTCGCGAAGCTGCCGGTGATACGCGGCGATGCGACGCAGATCCGCCAGGTCATCCACAACTTGTTGCAGAACGCGCAGGATGCGGTGGCCGAAGTCGCGGAGCCGCGCGTGCTGCTCGAAACGAGGACAGTAGAATATGGCGAGCCCGATGCATCGGGTCATGCGCGCGTCGCGGTTCGCCTGACTGTGTCGGACAACGGCTCGGGCTTTCCGGCGCGTATTCTTTCGCGTGCTTTCGAGCCTTACGTGACGACGAAAGCGAAAGGCACGGGCCTGGGACTTGCGACCGTGAAGAAGATCGTCGACGAGCACGGCGCGCGCATCGACATACGCAACCGCTCGAAGAGCGCGGATGTGATCGAAGGCGCGCAGATATCGATTCTGTTTCTACAACTCGCGGACGATACCGCGGCGCCCGGCGCGACGCCTGGCTCCGGTGCGCCGGCGAATCATGGAACGACAAAAGCAACAGTGCAGACAAGGGCAGCGTAAATGGCAACCATCCTGGTGGTAGACGATGAAATGGGGATCCGGGAACTGCTCTCCGAGATCCTGAGCGACGAAGGCCATGTTGTGGAAGTGGCGGAAAACGCGCAGCACGCGCGCGACTACCGTCTACAGCAAACGCCCGATCTCGTTTTGCTCGACATCTGGATGCCCGATACCGACGGCGTAACGCTCCTCAAGGAATGGGCCGCGCAGGGCAAGCTCACGATGCCGGTCATCATGATGTCGGGGCATGCGACTATCGACACGGCCGTCGAGGCGACGAAGATCGGCGCGCTCAACTTCCTCGAAAAGCCGATCGCGCTGCAGAAACTGCTGAAGGCCGTCGAGCAGGGACTCGCGCACGGCACTGCGGCGGCGCCCGCGGCGACGGCGGCGAAGCCTCCGTCGAGCGTGAACGCATCGGGCGTGCCGGTCGCGGCTGCGCTGCCGACGGCATCGGCGCTGAATGCATCGAACGATGCGGCGGCGAGCGGCGCGGCGCAGAATCAGTCCGGGCAGACGGCGTCGATCTCGTTCGATATTCCGTTGCGCGACGCCCGCGATGCGTTCGAACGCGCGTACTTCGAATATCACCTTGCGCGCGAGAACGGCAGCATGACGCGCGTCGCCGAAAAGACGGGGCTGGAGCGCACGCACCTGTATCGCAAGTTGAAGCAGCTCGGCGTCGATCTTGGGAAGAACAAGAACGAGGTGTGAGCGCGGCCCCGGACATTTTCAGAAAAATGCGCAAAGGGGCTTGAGGCGCGGGATAGTCTCTGCTATAGTTTCACCTCTTCGTTGGCCCGGTAGCTCAGTTGGTAGAGCAGCGGATTGAAAATCCGCGTGTCGATGGTTCGATTCCGTCCCAGGCCACCAGAATGCAAGAAGCCCGAGAGTGTTATCGCTCTCGGGCTTTTTCATTTTCCGCATGTGGAAAACGCGCAGTCCGTGTAAGCCGACTGCGCGTTCTTTTTTCAGCGATCCGGCGCTTACTTCGGATTGGCCGCGACGAAATTCTTGAACGCGGTGTAAGACGCCTTCTGCGTTTTGCCGTCGTTCTTCAGCAGGCCGTACGCGCCTTCGCCGCCTGCGGGATCGTCATACAACTGGTACGTCTGAATCGCCTGGATGTTGTACTTCGACGCCAGCGCGACGAACTGCGCCATCATCTTGTTGCCGACGAGATACGACGCGATCTGCTGATCCGAGCCATACCACGGACGCACGCCGTATTCGTTGAGCCAGATCGGCTTGCCGAACTGCTGCAGTGTTCCGAGTACGTCATGGCAACCCGTGCCGCCGCACGCGTTGGTGATGTCGCCCATATCCGAATACCAGTGCCACGCGGTGATGTCCCAGTTCACGACCGGGTGCCCCGTCGTGCCGTCCGGCTGCGTGCCGGCCGCGAGCATCTGATCCACGGCGTAATGCATCCACGTACCGCCGCCCATGATGATCTTGCCGTTCGTATCGACCGACTTCACGCCGGCGATCATGCCGCGAATGACGCCGCGCGCGATCTGAAATTTCGCGTTGTCGAACTGCTGCGGATAGACGCCGTCGACGTTGTTGTAAATCGTCATCGCGTCGAGTTCGTTCGACACTTCGTAGTACGGGTACTTGTAGGCGGTGGCCGTCCAGACGCCCAACTGATAGCCGGCGTTATACGCGTCGGTCTCGGTGTTGAAGTCGATGCTCATCAGCATGACGGGATACACGGTCACGCCGCCCGCTGCCATCGTCTTCGCGATGCCTGCCAGCTTGTTCGCCGATGACTGGTTGTACACCTCGTTCCGATACAGCTTCACGCCAAGATCCTGCAACTGCGAGAGCTGCACTGCCGGGCTGGAGATGTCGTACGCGCCGCCTTCGTTGTTGTGACCGTTGGCGCCGTAGAAGATCGTGCTCGTGGTTGTCGCGGCCGCCGCCTTGCGGCTCGCCGCGGCTGTGGTCGATGCGGTGTCGAGCGCGTCGTTGCCGCCGCCTCCGCACGCTGCCAGCACCACGCTGGTTGCCACGGCAGCGGTGATAAGGCTCGCCTTGGGTGCCCGTAATGCGTCAATGACGCGCAAGCTGGTCTGAATGTATTGTTTCATTGTATGTACTACTAATGGAGATGTTGTGTATCGGTGAAGTAGGTACGTCTTCAGGAGCGCCGCGAGCCAAAGGGCGGATCGGAAACGGACCTGCGGTCCCGCTTAACCCTGCGGGAGGATTTCAAGCCGAGTAACTTCGAAGTGCGAATTAACGGCGGCCGTCAGTCGACGGGGCTTTGATGGCGCGCCAGTGTCCTGCAACGAAAGGAAAAAAATACCTGAAACTGTAACGAGGCCGCGCCATTTTGTTACATGTATAACGGCGCGCGTGTTGGCGGGTTTAGAGACTTCGTCGGAATTGCCGGCTTATTTCTTCCGATGATGGCACGAATTACCGCTTCCCCGCGCGCCAGCGCGCCGAGCTCGGCGAACAACCGCCCTCCGTGTTAAAATTCGCGCCGAATTAAGGACTTGCCTCGTCCTCGGACCCCGCAAGTCCTTTTCTTTTCGGCGCTCCGAATTGCTCGTGCGACGCGCCGGAACATTCGTCCGGCGCTGGTCATCCGTCTCGCATTCCGCTATCGGCGGCATAAAAGGCGTGCGCTTCCGGGCGAAGGCCGCCGGCCTATACTGGACTCGCGGGCGTCTTGCCCGCGCCGCTCGTCGCGAAGTCCGGTCACTCCGACTGCCTGTGCGGCGTGCGACGCCATCAAATTCACGGAGTACGGAGTTTTCACGGTGACTCGGATAGACGCTAAAGACAGCGCGCTCGTGCTGTTCTCCGGCGGCCAGGACTCGGCCACGTGCCTCGCCTGGGCGCTCGAACGTTACAAGACGGTAGAGACGCTCGGTTTCGATTACGGACAGCGCCATCGCGTGGAACTCGAGTGCCGCGAAGGCTTTCGCGCCGCGATCGTGCGCGAGTTTCCGCAGTGGGCCGAACGGCTGGGCGAAGATCACATGATCGATCTGTCCGTGCTCGGCGCGATCAGCGATACCGCGATGACGCGCGAGATCGAGATTCAGGCGACCGCGAACGGCCTGCCCAACACGTTCGTGCCGGGCCGCAATCTGCTGTTCATGACGATTGCTGCAGCAGTGGCGTATCGGCGCGGGCTGAAGGTGCTGGTCGGCGGCATGTGCGAGACGGACTTCTCCGGCTATCCGGATTGCCGCGACGACACGATGAAAGCGCTGCAAGTCGCGCTCAATCTCGGCATGGAAACGCGCTACGCGCTCGAAACGCCGCTGATGTGGCTCGACAAGGCCGATACCTGGCGGCTCGCGGAAACGCTCGGCGGCGAGGCGCTCGTCGAACTGGTGCGCGTCGAGACGCACACTTGCTATGTCGGCGAGCGCGCGGAATTGCACGACTGGGGCTTCGGCTGCGGCCAATGCCCGGCATGCAAACTGCGCAAACGTGGTTATGAGGCGTATCGCGCGGGCGAGCAGGTCGATACCGCGCCGGTCTGATTTTTTTAGAGGTTCACAGAGCAGTCATGACGTACGCGGTAAAGGAAATTTTCTACACGTTGCAGGGCGAAGGCGCCAATGCCGGGCGTCCGGCCGTGTTCTGCCGTTTCGCGGGCTGCAATCTGTGGTCGGGGCGCGAGGAAGATCGCGCGGACGCCGTCTGCCAGTTTTGCGACACCGATTTCGTCGGCACCGATGGCGAAAACGGTGGCAAGTACAAAACGCCGGCGGAACTCGTCGCGAAGATCGCATCGCTGTGGCCGGAAGGCGAGGCGCACAAGTTCGTCGTGTGCACGGGCGGCGAGCCGATGCTGCAGATCGACCAGCCGTTCGTCGATGCGCTGCACGAAGCCGGCTTCGAAATGGCCATCGAAACGAACGGTTCGCTGCCGGTGCTCGAGAGCATCGACTGGATCTGCGTGAGTCCGAAAGCCGACGCGCCGCTTGTCGTGACGAAAGGCAACGAGCTGAAAGTCGTGGTGCCGCAGGACAACCAGCGTCTTGCCGAGTACGAAAAGCTCGACTTCGAATACTTTCTCGTGCAACCGATGGACAACGCATCGCGCGACATCAACACGAAGCTCGCGATCGACTGGTGCAAGCGGCATCCGAAGTGGCGCCTGTCGATGCAGACGCACAAATACCTGAATATCCCCTGAACGCCGTGCAGACGATTACCCGAAAACTCGAATTCGATGCGGGCCACCGCATTCCCGATCACCGCAGCCAGTGCCGCAATCTGCACGGGCATCGCTACGTGCTCGAAATCACGCTGCAAGGCGATCTCGTCGATGTGGAAGGCGCGCCCGATCGCGGCATGGTGATGGACTTCGCCGACGTGAAAGCGCTCGCGATGGAGCATCTCGTCAACAAATGGGATCACGCGTTCATCGTCTACGAGGGCGATGTCAAGGTGCGCGAATTTCTGCAGACGCTGTCGGATCACAAGACCGTCGTGCTCGATCGCATTCCGACCGTCGAGAACCTCGCGGCCGTCGCGTTCAACATTCTCGCGGAAGTCTATGACGCGCACTACGGCGTCAATCTCAAGCTGAAGCGCGTGCGTCTGTACGAAACGCCAAACTGCTGGGCCGACGTCGCGCGCGGCTGATTTCAGGCGTGCGCGCGGCCGGAAGCACCTCCGGCGCGCGTGCTTTTGTCACGGTATGATCGTCCGATGAGTCGCCCATCCTCCGAGGCGGCGAGACACGGAGCGCACGCATGCCGTCACTTCATCCGTTTTTCCAGTGGCCGCGCGTGGCCGTCCTTCAAACGCTCGAAGGAGACGCGCGATGAGCACCTTCACCAATCCCCTCAAGCAGCGCTTCTCCGAACCGGGCACGTTGTTCGGCCTGTGGCTGTCGCTCGGCAGCGCCGATGCCGCCGAAGCGCTCGCGCACGCGGGCTTCGACTGGCTCTGCATCGACATGGAGCACTCGCCGAACGATAGCGCCGACGTCGTCGCCCAGTTGCGCGCGATCGCCGCCGCGCATCTGCCGAGCGAGCCGATCGTGCGCGTGCCGGCGAACGAAGGCTGGCTCGTCAAGCGCGCGCTCGACGCAGGCGCGCGCACGCTGATGTTCCCGAACGTGCAATCGGCGGATGAGGCGGCGCGCATCGTGAGGCTGACGCAATATCCGACCGAAGCGGCGCTGCACGGTCTGCGCGGCGTGGCGGGCGCGGTGCGCGCGGCGGCATACGGTATGCGTCGCGATTACATGGCGAGCGCGAATGCGCAGATTGCGACGATCGTGCAGATCGAATCGGTCGCGGCGCTCGAAGCCGTCGATGAAATTGCCGCGACGCCGGGCGTCGATTGCCTGTTCATCGGGCCGGCGGATCTGGCCGCGAGCCTCGGTCATCTCGGCGACGGCAAGCATCCGGATGTGCAGGCGGCGATCACGAAGATCGTCGACGCGGCGAATCGCGCGGGCATCGCGAGCGGCATCTTCGCACTCGATGCCGCGAGCGCGAAGCAGTACGCGCAGGCGGGCGTCAAGCTCGTCGCGATCGGCGCGGATGTAATGTGGCTGTTGAAGGCGACGCGTCAGGCGTTGCAGGAGGCGAGATCATGAAAGCCGCCGCCGCTGCGATCATCGCGCTGGCGCTCGCCGGTGCGGCCCGCGCCGACAACGCGCCGAAGCCGACCGACATCGCGACGCAAAACGCCGTCGCCGATTACAACGCGGGCAATTTCGTCGCGGCGCGCTCGGAGTTTCGGCGTGCGGCGCAAAGAGGCAGCCGCCTCGCCGAATTCAACTACGCGATGATGCTGCTCAACGGCGAGGGCGGCCCGGCGGATGTGCCCGAAGGCAAGAAATGGCTGCGCCGCGCCGCCGACGCCAACATGACGCACGCGCAATACGTGTACGGCAAGATGTACGACGACGGCCAGTTCGTCGAGAAAGATCCGGCGGAGGCGCATCGCTGGTTCCTGCGCGCGGCGAATCAGGGTCACGTACAGGCCGAACTCGCGCTCGCCAACCAGTTCCTCGACGGACGCGGCACCGCGCGCGATAACACACAGGCGTTCACCTGGTACAAGAAGGCTGCGGAAGGCGGCGACATGACGGCGCAATACGTCGCGGGATCGTTCTACGAGCGCGGCGGCGATGGCGTCGAACGCAATCTGAATGTCGCGCGGGCTTATTACGCGGCAGCGGCCGCGCAGGGCGATCCGGCGGCGAAGCTCAAATATCTGCAGCTCAGCACCGAACTCGAGCAGCAAAAGCCGCAGTGACGGCGCGCGTCGATAAAAAAACCGCGGTCGAAGCCGCGGCTCATGTGGCGGAAGATAGCCCGCTAACTCTGCATCAACCGCTTTTGCCGCGCGACGCTCATGATGAGCCCGGCCGCGACGCCGAGCGTCGTCAGCGCGGTTCCGCCGTAACTCATGAAGGGCAGCGGCACGCCGACCACCGGCAGAATCCCGCTCACCATGCCGATGTTGACGAACGCGTAAGTAAAGAACGCGAGCGTGAGCGATCCCGCCAATAATCGCCCGAAGAAGGTCGCTCCGTTCGCCGCGATGAACAGTCCGCGCGCGATGAGCGCCATATAAAGAAAGAGCAGCACGAGCCCGCCCGCGAGCCCGAACTCTTCGGAGAACACGGCGAAAATGAAGTCGGTGTGTTTCTCGGGGATGAACTCCAGGTGCGCCTGCGTGCCCTTCAGCCAGCCCTTGCCGAGCGTGCCGCCGGAGCCGATCGCGATCACCGCCTGAATCGTGTGGAAGCCTTTGCCGAGCGGATCGGAAGTCGGATCGAGCAGCGTGCAGATGCGATGCTTCTGGTAGTCGTGCATCATCGGCCAGACGACTTCGGGCTGACAAATCTTTTCCTGGAAGGTCGCGACGCCCGCCACCGCGATGACGCCCGCGATCAGCACCGGCAGGATCAGCTTGAAACTCAGCCCCGCGAAATAGATGACGAACATGCCCGCCGCGAACACGAGCACGGCGGTGCCGAGGTCCGGCTGCTTCGCGATCAGGCCGACGGGCAGCATCAGAATGAGAAAGCCGACGATGTAATCCCACCAGCGAATGTTGCTTTCGCGCTTCTGGTAGTACCACGCGAGCATCAGCGGCATCGCGATCTTCATGATTTCCGATGGCTGGATCACCACGCCGACATTGAGCCAGCGCTTCGCGCCCTTGCGCGTCAGGCCGAACGCGGCGACCGCGATCAGCAACGCGACGCCGACCGTATAGAGCGGCACGGCGAAGCGCATCAGCGTTTGCGGCGGAATGTTGGCGAGTATCCACATCAGGCCGAAGGTCAGCATGATGTTGCGCAACTGGTCTTCGACGCGGCCCGGCATGTCGAGGCTGGCGCTATAGAGCGTCACGATACCGACGCCGAGCAGCAGGAACACGATCAGCGCGAGCGGCTTGTCGAAGCCCGCGAACATGCGCTTGGCGCGGTCCAGCAGCTCGCGCTTGTCGAATTGGACGTGCAGTTGCATGGCGGTTTCCTTTACTCGTCGATGCCGCCGGACGGCGCGAGAACGCGCACCCCGTCGTTTTCGTTGCTGCGCACCATGGTGGGCGTCGGCTCGCTCGGGCGCTTCTTCGGCGCGGGCGATCGGCCGGGCGTCGATGCAGGCACCGCAGCCGCAGGCGCAGCGGGCGGCGCCGATGCAGCGCGCGGTTTCGAGACTTTCGGAGCGGATGCCGCAGGCGCCGACGCCGCCTTCGCGACATCCGGATTCGACGCCGCTTGCGGCGAAAACGCCGGCGACGAATTCGCGACTGACGCGGGCAGCGCGACGGCGGCGGGCGGTTGCGTGCCGCCGATGACCGGCACGGTCGCTTCGGTCGTGGCCGAAGCCGCCGCTGCGACGGCCGCCGCTTCCGCGCCCGGCTTGAGACGGTCGACGAGGTAATAGTCGAGCACCTTGCGCGCGATCGGACCGGCGGACTCCGCGCCCCAGCCGCCGTTTTCGACGATCAGCGCGATCGCGATCTTCGGCTGCTCCGCCGGCGCGAACGCGATGAACAACGCATGGTCTCGCAGATGCTCGGCCGTTCCGCCGTGGCCCCGATAGTTCGCGCCCTGCAGCGAATAAACCTGTGCCGTGCCCGTCTTGCCCGCCGCGAGATAGGGCGCGCCCGCGAAAACCTTCGCTGCCGTGCCGTTCGTCACGACGCCTTCCATTGCGTGCTTGATGACGTCGATGTCCTTTTGCTGCACCGGAATCTTGTTGCTCGGATCGCGCACGACCGCGCGCAGGTCCTTGTTGATCGGATTCTCGATGTTGCGCACGAGGTGCGGCTTCATCACGACGCCGTTATTCGCGAGCGTCGCCGTCGCGTGCGCGAGTTGCAGGATCGTGAACGAGTTGTAGCCCTGTCCGATGCCGAGGCTGATCGTTTCGCCTTCGTACCATTTCTGCTGTTCGGGCTTGCGGTACGCCTTGCGCTTCCATTCCGTCGACGGAAGAATGCCCTTCGCCTCGCCCGCGATATCGATGCCGGTGATCTGGCCGAAGCCCCACGGCTTCATGAAGCCGGCCATCGCATTGACGCCGAGATCGCGCGCGAGCATGTAGAAGTACGTGTCGTTCGACACGACGATCGCGCGGTTCATGTCCACCCAGCCCTGACCCGAGCGCACGTCGTTGCGGAACGTGTGGCCGCCGAACGTGAAGTAGCCCGGATCCTGGAAGCCCCAGCCCGGCGTGCGCTTGTGCAGCGACAACGCGGCGAGCGCCATGAACGGCTTGTAAGTCGAGCCCGGCGGATACGTGCCGTGCAGCGGACGATTCAAGAGCGGATGATCCGGCGAATTGTTGAGCGCGTCCCAGGTTTGCTGATCGATGCCGTCGACGAACGAATTCGGATCGAAACTCGGCGCGGAGACGAATGCGAGCACGTCGCCGGTCGATGGCTCGATCGCGACGAGCGCGCCGCGCTTGCCCGCGAATGCCTGCTCCGCGACCTGCTGCAAGCCGATATCCAGCGACAACTGCAAATTGTTGCCCGGCGTCGCCTGCGTGCGCGACATCGTGCGTACCGGACGGCCGCCCGCGGTCACTTCCACTTCCTCGAAACCGGTCAGGCCGTGCAGCTCCGTTTCGTAGCTCTGCTCGACGCCGATCTTGCCGACGTAATCCGTGCCCTTGTAGTTGTTGGCGTCGAGGCGCGGATCGTAGTGATCCGAGCTTTCGTCGTTGGCGTCGCTCGCGTCGTCGATGCGCTCCTGATCGCGCTGCGAAATGCGCCCGATATAGCCGATCACATGCGCTGCGGTCGTGCCGAGCGGATATTGGCGGAACAGGCGCGCGCGCACTTCGACGCCGGGAAAGCGGAAACGCTGCGCCGTGAACTTGGCGACTTCCTCGTCGGTGAGACGCGTGCGAATCGGCAGGCTTTCGAAATTCTTCGAGTCTTCGAGAAGCTTCTTGAAACGGCGGCGGTCGCGCGCGTCGATCGGAATGACTTGCGACAGCTCGTCGATGGTTTCGTCGAGCGTGCCGTTGATCTTGGAGCGCGTGATTTCGAGCGTGTACGCCGAATAGTTCTTCGCCAGCACGACCCCGTTGCGGTCGGTGATGATGCCGCGATTCGGCACGATCGGCGCGACCGAAATGCGGTTCTCGTTTGCCTGCAACGAGTATTTGCTGAAATGCCAGACCTGCAGATAGAGGAAGCGCAGCCCGATCAGCCCGAAGCAGATGAACACGAACAGTCCCGCCGCCGCGACGCGCAGGCGGAACTTCGACAACTGTTGCTCGGTGTTCTTGATTTCGGTCATGCAGCTTTCGCGGTGTGCTCGCGATTCAAGTGTAGTTCGCGCGCGGCGGTTTTTTCGCCGACCCGGCGCCGCGCGGCAAGACTCAGATTGGACGCGTATCGTCCGGGTCGGCGGCGCGGCGTTGCGGCATCAGCAGGAGGAAGCTCGCGATCGGCCAGAGCAGCGCTTCGACGAATCCGTTGATGAGATAGCTCCAGCCGGGGAACGCGGCGCCCGTCATCAGGCGGATGATGAAAGGCACGAGATGCGCGCCCACCAGCAGCGGCGCGACGACGAACATCTGCACGGGCAGTGTCATCCACAGCACGCGGCGATGAATCGTGATCGCGCCGTACGAAAGCAGCGTGTAGGCCAGCGCGTGTTCGCCAAGGAGATTCGCGTTGTGCACGTCCATCAGGATGCCGAGCATGAACGCGATGCCCATGCCGACCTTGCGCGGTTGATGCACGTTCCAGAACAGCAGCACGAGCGCGACGAAATCCGGCACGCCGATGAGCCGTCCCCACGGCATGAGGTTCAGCAGGAACGCGGCGGCCAGGCTGAACGTGATGAAGTACGGATTGACCGGCTGCAGGATGTATTGCGGGCGGTTCATCGCGCGGCTCCCGATGATGCGGGTTTCGGCGCATGCGCCTTCTTCGACGGTTTCGCCGCCGCGCCCGATGCAGCTTTCGGCTCGGCCGCCTTCTCCGACGGCTTCGCGGGCGCGGGCGCTGCCGGTGTTGCAGCCGCTGGCGCAGAACCCGGCACCGGAGCGGAAGCGCCGCTCGCGCCCGCTGCGGCGGCAGCCTTCGGCGCGGGCTTCTTCTTGCCCTTGTTTTCCTTCGCTTCCTTGGCGGCCGCGGCTGCTTCGACTTCGACCGGATTCGGCGGCTGATTCAAGTTGTAGTGCAGCACGAGCAACTGGCGCGCGCCGCGCACGGCCGCGATCGGCACGCAGACGACGCGCGCGAACGCCGTATCCGCCTGCTTGTCGACGCGCAGCACCTTCGCGACCGGCAGTCCCGGCGGATAGATGCCGTCGAGGCCGCTCGTCACGAGTTCGTCGCCGGCTTCGACGTCGGCGCTGATCGGCACGAAGCGAAGATCGAGCGTGTCGCCCTTCGGCGTGCCGTAAATCACGCTGCGCAAGCCGGTGCGCGAGATCTGGACGGGCACGGCCTGGTCTTTATCGGTGAGCAGCGTGACTTCGGATTGCAGCGGAAACACGCGCGTCACCTGACCGATCACGCCGTCTTCGGTGACGACGGGCGCGCCGTCCTGGATATTCTGCTGCGAACCCTTGCCGATCACGACTTTCTGCGTGAACGGATCGCGCGTGTCGTATTGAATTTCGGCGGGCGTTTCTTCGGTCGTTGCGCGCGATTGCAGATTCAGCAGCGCGCGCAGATGCGCGTTCTCGATGGCGAGCTGGGCCGCGTCGCCCGCCTTGACGGAAAGCTCCAGATTCTTGTCGCTGAGCTTGCGGTTTTCGCTGCGCAGCGTCGCGCTGGTCACGGCGAGATCGGCGGCGCCCATGAAGATGTCGCGCGGCACCAGCGCCGCGCGCTGCAACGGATACAGCCCGGCGCCGAGCATCCCGCGAACGATTTCCAGCGTGCTGAAGCGAGCGTCCGAGATGAGCAGCGCGATGGCGAGCACCACGAAGAAAATCAGGCGCGCGAGCGCGGAAGGGCCTTGCTTGAAAAGGGGCGGCGGACTGTATTCCATGGTCGGCGCCGAGGGCGTGAACGGATGGATCGATGCTGCAGGTCACTTCGCCGGCGGCGAAACCTGCCCTACGCTGTTCCGACAACGGCCCGGACAGAGGCCGGGCCGTGCGCGCGTCGCGTTACGCGGGTGCTTGCAAGCGTGCTTCGGCGTTGCGTCGATATCCGGACGCCCGAAGCAGCAGATCACTCGTACGAGAAGATGCTGCCGAGCTTGTCCATGCGCTCGAGCGCCATGCCCGAGCCACGCACCACGCAAGTCAGCGGATCTTCGGCGACGAGCACCGGCAGGCCGGTTTCTTCCGCGAGCAGGCGGTCGAGATCGCGCAGGAGCGCGCCGCCGCCCGTCAGCATCATGCCGCGCTCCGCGATGTCCGCGCCGAGTTCCGGCGGCGTCTGTTCGAGCGCGATCTTCACCGACGACACGATCTGGTTCAGCGGGTCGGTCAGCGCTTCGAGAATTTCATTGCTCGAAATGGTGAAGCTGCGCGGAATGCCTTCCGACAGATTGCGGCCCTTGACTTCCATTTCCTTCACTTCGGAGCCGGGGAACGCCGAGCCGATTTCCTTCTTGATGGCTTCGGCTGTTTGCTCGCCGATCAGCATGCCGTAGTTGCGGCGGATGTAGTTGACGATGGCCTCGTCGAACTTGTCGCCGCCGACGCGCACCGAGCCCTTGTACACGATGCCGCCCAGCGAGATGACGCCGACTTCCGTCGTGCCGCCGCCGATGTCGACGACCATCGAGCCCGTTGCTTCCGAAACCGGCAGGCCCGCGCCGATTGCCGCGGCCATCGGCTCTTCGATCAGATAGACCTGCGAGGCGCCCGCGCCGTGTGCCGCTTCCTTGATCGCGCGGCGCTCGACTTGAGTGGAGCCGCACGGCACGCAGATGATGATGCGCGGCGACGGCGAGAACATGCGGGATTCGTGAGCGGTCTTGATGAACTGCTTGATCATCTGCTCGGTGACGGTGAAGTCGGCGATCACGCCGTCCTTCATCGGGCGGATGGCCTCGATGTTGCCCGGCACTTTACCGAGCATCTGCTTGGCTTCCTTGCCGACCGCCTGAATGGTCTTCTTGCCGTTGGGGCCGCCTTCCTGGCGAATCGAAACGACCGAGGGTTCGTCGAGGACGATGCCCTTGCCGCGCATGTAGATCAGCGTGTTGGCGGTGCCGAGGTCAATCGCCAGGTCGTTGGAGAAATAGCTGCGCAAAAAACCGAACATTCAAAAATCCTGTCTCGCTGGGTGGCCGTTCGTCGCGAGGAGCGCCGGGGACGGCAGCGGAAAAAATAACGGTTTGCCGGGGCGGCGAACGCTCGCCGGGAAGGGCAAATCCGGGAAGAAATCTACTGCAGAACGGAACGCTGGACGCAAACGTTTCTCGGAATCCATCAAATGCGGGAGAAAGCCGCCGACAAGCCGTTCCAGAGGTGAGTCAGTCGAACGTGTAATGATACCTTATAATTTGTGGGTATCTATAGGAAAAGGATGGCAGTTTTTGCCATCGCCAGACCTGTTTCCGAGGGCTCCTTTCAAGATCGCAACTGGCTGCTGCAGCGAAAGTTTTCGAGATTGAGGCTGTCCACGCTTTCTCCGGTGAATCCATGTCTTTGACCCTGACCGACGTAAAACGCATCGCGCACCTCGCGCGGCTCGAATTGCCCGACCACGAAGCCGAGCCCACGCTCACGCGGCTCAACGATTTTTTCGGTCTCGTCGAGCAGATGCAGGCCGTCGACACGACCGGCATCGAACCGCTCGCGCACCCGATCGAGCAGATCGAGGAAGTCGCGCTGCGTCTGCGTGACGACGCTGTCTCAGAGCGTGTCGAACGCGAAGAGTTCCAGCGTTGCGCGCCCGCCGTGCAAGACGGACTCTATCTCGTGCCCAAAGTCATCGAATAAGCATCAAACATTCAGCGTCAGCGCGTGATTCACACCGCGCTCATCAGGAAACTGCAATGCATCAGAAAAGCTTGACCGAACTGCGCGCCGCGCTCGACTCGAAGGAAGTATCCGCGGTCGAACTGGCGCAGTCGTATCTGCGGCGCATCGAGGGCGCGAAGGAACTGAACGCGTTCATCGGCGTCGACGCCGCGCTCACGCTCGAACAGGCGAAAGCCGCCGACGCGCTCATCGGCGAAGGCCGCGCGGGCGCGCTCACCGGCTTGCCGATCGCGCACAAGGACGTCTTCGTCACGCGCGGCTGGACATCGACCGCCGGCTCGCACATGCTCGAAAACTATTCGAGTCCGTTCGATGCGACCGTCGTCGATCGCCTCGCGAACGCCGGTATGGTCACGCTCGGCAAGACCAACATGGACGAGTTCGCGATGGGCTCGTCCAACGAGAATTCGTACTTCGGCGCGGTGAAGAATCCGTGGGATATGAAGGCCGTGCCGGGCGGTTCGTCGGGCGGTTCGGCTGCTGCCGTGGCCGCGCGTCTCGCGCCCGCCGCGACCGGCACGGACACCGGCGGCTCCATCCGCCAGCCCGCTTCGTTCACCGGCATCACCGGCATCAAACCGACGTATGGCCGCGTTTCGCGTTATGGAATGATCGCGTTCGCGTCGTCGCTGGATCAGGGCGGCCCGATGGCGCAAACGGCGCACGACTGCGCGCTGCTGCTGAACGCGATGGGCGGCTTCGACGAGCGCGATTCCACGAGCCTTCAACGCGAGAACGAAGACTACACGCGCTATCTCGGCAAGACGTGGAACGGCAGCGATGATG
Organism: Caballeronia sp. ATUFL_F2_KS9A; assembly: GCF_023630765.1. Classification (NCBI taxonomy): domain Bacteria; kingdom Pseudomonadati; phylum Pseudomonadota; class Betaproteobacteria; order Burkholderiales; family Burkholderiaceae; genus Caballeronia; species Caballeronia sp. ATUFL_F2_KS9A. The sequence goes on from NZ_JALQEK010000022.1 coordinate 218,760, forward strand.
CCGGCAAGCCGCTGAAGGGCCTGCGCATCGGCATGCCGAAGGAGTATTTCGGCGCGGGTCTCGCCGACGACGTGCGCGCGTCCATCGACGCCGCATTGAAGCAATACGAGGCGCTCGGCGCGACGCTCGTCGAAGTGTCGCTGCCGAAGACCGAGCTTTCGATTCCCGTGTACTACATTATCGCGCCGGCGGAGGCATCGTCGAATCTGTCGCGCTTCGATGGCGTGCGCTACGGGCATCGCGCGGCCGAGTACCGCGATCTGCTCGACATGTACAAGAAGTCGCGCGCGGAAGGCTTCGGGCCGGAAGTGAAGCGGCGGATTCTCGTCGGCACGTACGTGTTGTCGCACGGTTATTACGACGCGTACTACCTGCAGGCGCAGAAGATTCGCCGCATCATCGCGCGCGATTTCCAGGAAGCGTTCAAGCAGTGCGACGTCATCATGGGACCGGTCGCGCCGTCGGTCGCGTGGAATCTCGGCGAGAAGGCCGACGATCCCGTGCAGATGTATCTCGCCGATATCTACACGCTTTCCGTGAGCCTCGCGGGCCTGCCCGGCATGAGCGTGCCGTGCGGTTTCGGCGCGGGCGCGAATGCGAATCGGCCGGTCGGTCTGCAGATCATCGGCAACTATTTCAACGAAGCCCGGATGCTCCAGGTCGCCGACGCTTATCAGCGCGCGACCGACTGGCACCGCAAGGCACCTGCATCGGCATTGGCATCGGGAGTGTGAACATGCAGTGGGAAGTCGTCATCGGTCTGGAAACGCACGCGCAGCTTTCCACCGTCTCCAAGATTTTTTCCGGCGCGCCCACGCAGTTCGGCGCGAGCCCGAATTCGCAGGCGAGTCCCGTCGATCTCGCGTTGCCCGGCGTGTTGCCTGTGATGAACCGCGGCGCCGTCGAGCGCGCGATCCGCTTCGGTCTCGCGATCGGTTCGCACATCGCGCCGCGCAGCATCTTCGCGCGCAAGAACTACTTCTATCCGGATCTTCCGAAGGGCTATCAGATCAGCCAGTACGAGATTCCGGTCGTGCAGGGCGGGCAGATCACGATTCAGGTGCCGGCCAACGAGAAGGCGGGCAAGGAAGCGTACGAGAAGACCATCAACCTGACGCGCGCGCACCTCGAAGAGGACGCGGGCAAGTCGCTGCACGAAGACTTCGCGGGCATGACGGGCATCGACCTGAACCGCGCGGGCACGCCGCTGCTCGAAATCGTCACTGAGCCGGAAATGCGCAGCGCCGCGGAAGCGGTCGCGTATGCGAAGGCACTGCACGGTCTCGTCGTGTGGCTCGGCATCTGCGACGGCAACATGCAGGAAGGCTCGTTCCGTTGCGACGCGAACGTCTCGGTGCGCCCGGTCGGCCAGAAGGAATTCGGCACGCGCGCCGAGATCAAGAACTTGAACTCGTTCCGCTTTCTCGAAGAAGCGATCCAGTACGAAGTGCGCCGTCAGATCGAGCTGATCGAAGACGGCGGCACGGTGGTTCAGGAAACGCGTCTTTATGACCCGGACAAGCGCGAAACGCGTTCGATGCGCAGCAAGGAAGACGCGCACGATTACCGCTATTTCCCCGATCCCGATCTGATGCCGCTCGTGATCGATGCATCGTGGATCGATCGCGTGAAGGGCGAGATGCCCGAGCTGCCGGCGGACATGCAGAAGCGTTTCGTCGACACGTACGGTTTGACGCCGTATGACGCGGGCGTGCTGACTTCGTCGAAGGCGATGGCGTCCTACTTCGAAGCGCTCGTGCAGAAAGCGGGCGCGGCCCAGGCGAAGATCGCCGCGAACTGGATGATGGGCGACGTCTCCGCGCAACTGAATCGCGAATCGCTCGATATCAGCGAATCGCCGGTATCGGCTGCGCAGCTCGCGCTCATCATTCAGCGCATCGCCGATGGCACCATCTCCAACAAGATCGCGAAGGACATTTTCCAGACGATCTGGGAAGAGAAGGCGACCGACGAGGCCGCCGCGGATCGCATCATCGACGCGAAGGGTTTGAAGCAGATTTCCGACACCGGCGCGCTCGAGGCGATCATCGACGAGGTGCTTGCGGCAAACCAGAAGTCGGTCGAGGAATTCCGCGCGGGCAAAGAGAAGGCGTTCAACGCGCTGATCGGCCAGGCGATGAAGGCGACCAAGGGCAAGGCGAATCCGCAGCAGGTGAACGAGCTTTTGAAGAAGAAGCTCGGCTGATTGTTTCGGTGCGTGAAAGACAGGGCCGTTGCCGGTTAAGCTAGGCGACGGCCTTTCTTTTTGGTGATCACAAAAATATGGCAAAAAAACCCGAACTCGACGACTTCCGTGTGCCTTTCTTCGACGCCGGCAAGAAGCGCAAGCCATTCGACCTGAGCGCGATCGATCCGTCCGCGAAGCCGTTTTCCAGCGGCACGAAGGACATCGACCGCGAGCGTCTCACGGCGATCGGCGTGCAACTCGACGATCTTCAGGAGAAACTGCACGCGCAGCGCCGCCGGCGCGTGCTGCTCGTGCTGCAGGGCATGGACACGAGCGGCAAGGACGGCACGGTGCGCGCGGTGTTTCACGATGTCGATCCGCTCGGCTTGCGCATCGTGCCGTTTCGCGCGCCGTCCGAGCGCGAGGCCGCGCACGATTTTCTGTGGCGCGTGCACGCGCAGGCGCCGATGGCCGGCGAATTCGCGATCTTCAACCGCAGTCACTACGAAGACGTGCTCGTGCCGCTCGTGCTGAAGTCGATCGATGCCGACGAATGCGAACGGCGTTATCGGCATATTCGCGAATTCGAGGCGCTGCTCGCTGACAGCGGCACCACCATCGTCAAATGCTTCCTGCACATTTCGAAGGACGAGCAGCGCGAGCGACTGCAGGCGCGCATCGACGATCCGACGAAACACTGGAAGTTCGACGTCTCCGATCTCGAAGCGCGCAAGCAATGGGACGACTATCAGGCCGCATACGCCGACGCGCTCGCGGCGACATCGACGGATTACGCGCCTTGGTACATCATTCCGGGCAATTCGAAGACGCATCGCAACGTGATGGTCGCAGAGCTGCTGTTGCGCACGATGCAGGACATGAAGCTCGAATTCCCGCCGGCGAAAGAATCGCTGAAGGGCGTGAAGGTCGAATAATCAAGATCAAAAAGGAAGAACATGTTTCGCGTGATAACCGCCAATCTCAACGGCATCCGTTCGGCCGCCAAGAAAGGTTTCTTCGACTGGTTCGGAGAGCAGAAATCCGACGTCGTGTGCGTCCAGGAAATCAAATGCTCGCAGGACGATCTGACGCCGGAATTTCTCGCGCCGCACGGTTTCCAGGGCTATTTCCAGCACGCGGTGAAGAAGGGCTACAGCGGCGCCGGTCTGTACACGCGCCACGAACCGGATGACGTGATCATCGGCTTCGGTTCGGAAGAGTTCGATCCGGAAGGGCGCTATGTCGAAGCGCGTTTCAGCAAGTTGTCGGTCGTTTCGGTGTATGTGCCGTCGGGTTCGAGCGGCGACGAGCGTCAGCAGGCGAAGTATCGCTTCATGGACGAGTTCATGCCGCATCTGGACGCGCTTTCGAAGGAGCGCGAAGTCATCCTGTGCGGCGATGTGAATATCGTGCACAAGGAAATCGACATCAAGAACTGGAAGAGCAACCAGAAGAATTCCGGTTGTTTGCCCGAAGAACGCGCGTGGCTCACGAAGCTTTTCGACGACGTCGGTTATGTCGATGTATTCCGCACGCTCGATCAGCGTCCCGAGCAATATACGTGGTGGAGCAATCGCGGCCAGGCGTATGCGAAGAACGTCGGGTGGCGTATCGATTATCAGATCGCGACGAAGGAAGTCGCCGCGACCGCGAAGAAGACGTCGATTTTCCGGGATATCAAGTTCAGCGACCACGCGCCGCTGACGATCGATTACGACTGGAAGATCGCGAAGAAGAAGTGAGCTAGCGCCCGCTCTTCTTGAACCGCCCCATCCCGGCGTAATTCGGCAATTGATCGATGGTCTTGCCGACCGCCTTCGCATAGAGCGGCATCATGTCCGGCATGCGTTTGAGCAGATCCTGCCGGCGATCCGGCCCGTACGGATGCAGCCAGATGAAGCCATCGTCCGCGCGGCGCGTGCCCGAATCGATCTTGTTCCACAACGTGACGGCCGCGCGCGGATCGTAGCCCGCGCGCGACGCGATCTCGCTGCCGATCACGTCGGCTTCGGTTTCGTCGGCGGGGGAATAGCGCATCGTCAGCAGTTCATCGCCGATATCGGGCTGCTGCGACGCGTAATTCGAAAAGCCGAAAAGCTGCGGCATGCCGTTCGACGAGAGCTGCGCCGCCTGCTGCCGCCCGAGCCGCTCGCGCGCATGCTCGCGCAACGCGTGCGCGATTTCATGGCCGATCATCATGCCGATCTCGTTGTCGTTCAGATGCAGCTTGTCGATCAGCCCGCTGTACACGACGATCTTCCCGCCCGGCAGGCAGACCATGCGCTCGTCGGCCGACTTGATGACGTTGATCTCCCACTTCCAGCTCTTCGCGCGATCGTTCCACTTGAGCGCGAACGGAATCTCGTGATTCGCGATATCGCGCACGCGTTTGACGAGCGGGTTGGTATCGGGGAGCAGCGTCTTGTTGCGCTCGGCATCGTGGATGACCTGCGCGTATTCGTCGGCGGCCTGCGCTTCGAGCGTCGCGGGCGCAATCAGGTTGCGAAACAGCGCCGTATTGCCGAAACGGATCTGGTTGTTCGGTGCGGAGTACGGCGGCGGCGTCTTTTGTTCGTCCTGGGCATGCGCGGACGAAGGCGCGAGCGACGCCCATGTCCATGCGCAAACCAAGGCGCGAAGCTTGAAAGAAACCGTCATCGTCGAATTCTCCAGGGCGCGATCTTGGGCAACAGTAACATGCCCGGAATGGACAGCGCGACGCAGATCATGAAGTACGGAAACCAGCCGGTTTCATTCACGATGTAGCCGCTGCCCGCCGCCGCGAAGGTGCGCGGCACGGCCGCGAGGCTCGTGAAGAGCGCGAATTGCGTCGCGGTGTAGCGCGGGTCGGTCGTGCTCGCGATATACGCCGTGAAGGTCGCGAGCGTGAGACCCGTCGCGAAGGTTTCGAAGCCGTACAGCACGCCGAGCGCGAACGGCGACGGCCCGATCTTCGCGAGCCATGCGAAGCCGAGCGTCGCGACGATCTGCAGAATTCCGAAGATCCACAAGCCGCGCGCAATGCCGATCTTCACGAGCGCGATGCCGCCGAGCAAGCCGCCCGCGATGCTCGCCCAGAACGCGACCGCTTTCGCGATCACGCCGATCTGCGCGAGCGAGAATCCGACGTCGATGAAGAACTTCGTCGCGAGCGCGGTGGCCATCGTATCGCCGAGCTTGTACAGGAAGATGAAACTGAGCACGAGCAGCGCCGCGCGCCAGCCGTCACGCGTGACGAACTCGTGAAAGGGCTCGACGATCGCCTCGCGCAGATTTTTCGGCGGCGCGCCATGAATCTGCGGCTCCTTCACGACGAGCGTCATGATGAGTCCCGGCAGCATGAACGCGGCCGTGATCAGAAAGACGCTTTTCCACGGCAGGACGGTCGCGAGAATCAGCGACAGCGAACCGGGCACGAGTCCCGCGACCTTATATGCGTTGACGTGCACCGCGTTGCCGAGCCCTTGTTCGGTGTCGGCGAGGAGCTCGCGGCGATAGGCATCGATGACGATATCCTGACTCGCGCTGAAGAACGCGACGAGCGCGGCGATCGCGGCGACGGCCCAGAGATTCTGCTCGGGCGAGAAGAAGCCGAACGAGCCGATCGCGATCATCACGAGCACTTGCGTGACGAACATCCAGCCGCGCCGCCTGCCCGGACTCCAGCCGGGAAAGCGCGGAATGAAACGGTCCATCAGCGGCGACCAGACGAATTTCCACGTGTACGGAAGTCCGATCAGCGCGAAGAGACCGATCTCCTTGACGTTGATGTGCGCGGTCGTGAGCCACGCCTGCAACAGGCTATAAAGCGTGAAGAGCGGCAATCCGGACGTAAAGCCGAGAAAGACGCAAATGAGGATGCGCTTGTTGAGGAACGCGCGCCATCCGGGATGATCTTCGTGAGCAGTTAGAGCGGGCGCCTCGTGTGGCGTATCGGGCATGTCAGATAACGGGCAGTTGTCGATGCGGGAACCCGCCGGTCGATGTTACCGGCGCTTCACGCGATAGACCGCAAGACTACCACGCCAGTTCGCGCCCCAACGGACCGCCTGCCCGCCGTGCAGCACCACGCGATCCAGAATCTCGATGCCCACTTCCGGCGCGAGCGCCTCGAAGTCCTTGATCGTGAGCACGCGCACGTTCGGCGTGTTGTGCCATTGATAAGGCAGCGATTTCGACACCGGCATGCGTCCCTGAATCACCGAAAGCCGATGCTGCCAGTAACCGAAATTCGGAAACGACACAATGCATTCGCGTCCGACGCGCACCGTTTCGCGCAGGATCGCGGCGGTCTGATGGATCGTCTGCAGCGTCTGCGAGAGGATCGCGAAGTCGAAGCTGTCGTCTTCGAAGAGACGCAAGCCGTCTTCGAGATTCTGCTGGATCACGTTCACGCCTTTTTGCGCGCACGCGAGCACGCCGGCATCGTTGATTTCGATGCCGTAGCCCTTCACTTCCAGTTCTTCACCGAGCAGCGACAGCAGCGAACCGTCGCCGCAGCCGAGATCGAGCACCGTCGAGCGCGGTTCGACCCAGCGGGCGATCGCGCGAAAGTCCGAGCGCAGCGCGAGGGAATCGAGAGTGTGCTGGTTCATGCGCCGATCTCCGTGGCAATGCGTTCGTAGTAGGCGCGCATCAGATTGTGATAGCGCGCGTCGTCGAGCAGGAAGGCGTCGTGGCCGTGCGGCGCGTCGATTTCCGCGTAGCTCACCGTGCGCTTGTTGTCGAGCAGCGCCTTCACGATCTCGCGCGAGCGCGCCGGCGCGAAACGCCAGTCGGTCGTAAAGCTGGTGATGAGATATTTCGCCGATGTATTGGCGAGCGCTTTCGTTAGATCGCCGTCGAAGGCTTTCGCGGGATCGAAATAATCGAGCGCGCGCGTGATGAGCAGATACGTGTTCGCATCGAAGTATTCGGCGAACTTGTCGGCCTGATAGCGCAGATACGACTCCACTTCGAATTCGACATCGAAATTGAAGTTGTACGCGTCGAGCGCGCCTTCGGCACGGCGCAGCGCGCGGCCGAATTTCACGGCCATGTCGTCGTCCGACAGATACGTGATGTGGCCGATCATCCGCGCGACGCGCAAGCCGCGGCGCGGCTTCACGCCGTGCGCGTAGTAATCGCCGCCGTGGAAGTCGGGGTCCGAGAGGATCGCGGAGCGCGCCGTCTCGTTGAACGCGATGTTCTGTGCGGACAGCTTCGGCGTCGACGCCACCACGATGCAATGCGCGAGCCGCTCCGGATACATCATGCTCCACGCGAGCGCCTGCATGCCGCCCAAGCTGCCGCCCATCACGGCCGCGAAGCGCTCGATACCGAAGCGGTCCGCGAGACGCGCCTGCGCGTTCACCCAGTCCTCGACGGTGACGACCGGAAAGCTCGCGCCATACGGTTTTCCGGTTGCGCCGTCGATGCTCATCGGTCCGGTCGAGCCGAAACACGAGCCGAGATTGTTCACGCCGATGACAAAGAAGCGGTTCGTGTCGAGCGGCTTGCCGGGGCCGACCATGTTGTCCCACCAGCCGACGTTCTTCGGGTTATCGGCGTGAATGCCGGCGACGTGATGCGACGCGTTCAGCGCATGGCACACGAGCACGGCGTTCGAGCGCGCGGCGTTCAGTTCGCCATAGGTTTCGACGACGAGTTCGTAGTCGCCGAGCGACGAGCCGTTCTGCATCCGCAGCGGCTCGGTGAAGCGCATTGTTTGGGGAGTGACGATGCCGATCGATTCCATTCATTCCGCCTTTGACCTGGCGGCTAAACGGTGTCGGCGATGCGCTGCCTGAGAAATCGAGCGCGGCTGACGACCTCTTTAGCCGCATTTATAGTGAACCCCGCGAAAGATCACTGAGGTTCGCGCGCCCGCAATCGAGTCAGCAAATCGGCGCACTGTTCATGTTCGAGAAAATCTCGTTAGCGGGGAAGTATAGCGGAAAACGTCATAACGCCGTCAATAATGCCGCCATCTGCCGCGCCTTGGATGCGGCCCGCTTTAGCGTCTATATTGTCTAATCGCCTCGTCGTCCCGAGGAAAGGACATGAAACCGAGCCGGGTCAGACCGCTCAGTCACCTGAAGAGCCGCGCGGCCGAGATGATCCGCAATATCGTCGAGAGCCGCGAGCCGATGCTCATCACGCAGAACGGTGAAGGCAGGGTCGTCGTGCAGGATGTGCAGTCCTATGAAGACCTGCATCAGACGCTTGCCTTGCTGAAGATTCTCGCGATGGGACAGAAGACCATCGAAGCCGGCCACTGCGTGAGCGCCGGCGATGTCTTCGCCGAGATAGAGCGCATGGACCGCGAGGAAGGCTTCAAATGAAGACCGTTTTCCTGGATCCGGTGCGTCGGGATCTGCAGGATTTCCGGCGCTATGTCATCAACAAGTTCGGCGGCACGGCGTGGGCCGCTACGCGCAACAAGTTCGCGGAAACCATTGCCGAGATCGAAGCCGCGCCGCGCAACGGCTCGACGCCGCCCGAGCTCGTCGACTTTCGCATGTCGGGCTATTACGAAGTGCCGAGCGGCACGAACCGCATCATCTACAAGGTCGATGGCGACACGATTTACGTGCATCTCGTCGTCGATGCACGCTCGGACCTCGAAGACATACTCGCGCGCCGCTTATTTCGGATGTAGCGGCAATCGGCGCGATTGCGTCAGCGCGCGCAGCGAGCGCACCGTGCGATCCACATAGTGCGGCCGCCCGGAACCGGGCTTGCGAATCGACAGCCCGCCGTTCGACGTTTTCGCGACCGGCAGATGTCCGACGATCCACACGGTGCGAATCCCGAGCCGCCGATACGACTTCAGATGCCCGCGCGTGTCCTCGACGAGAATCGCGTCCTCGAGACGCACGTGCGCGCGGCGCATCGCGTGGCGGAGCATCGGCGCATCCGGCTTGGCGCGCCAATGGTGGCCGCTGCGCATGTCTTCGATGGCAATCACGCGCTCGAACAGCTTCGCGATGCCCAGTTCCGCGAGCACCGTGCGCGCGTAGAGCGTCGGCGCGTTGGTGAGCACGATCTTGCGTCCGGGCAGCGCGCGCAGCATGCGCGTGAGGCCGCGTTCGGCGCGCAGCATCGACGCAAGATCGGGAAACGTGTGCACCTCGTGCAGGAAGTCGGCGGCATCGACGCCGTGATGCCGCACGAGCCCGAGCAGCGTCGCGCCGTAACGCACGGTATAGCCGACGCGCAGCCGGTTCGCCTCGTCGACGTCGACGTTCAGGCGATCCATGATGTACTGCGTCATGCCGCGATTGATCGCCGGAAACACCGCGTGCGACGCGTGATGCAGCGTGTTGTCGAGATCGAAGAGCCAGACGGGGCCGCGCGTCTTGACGCGGCGTCGGCGGGAAATGCGTTGCGCGGTCATCGTGCGCCGTTATCGTAAGAACGCCCGCGCGAAGGCGGGCGTCTTTAGCAAGGGAACGAGCTCAATGCGAGCGGATCATCGTGCCGAACGGCTGCTCGGTCAGGATTTCGAGCAGCACCGAATGTTCGATGCGGCCATCGATGATGTGCACCGAGCGCACGCCGCTCTTCGCGGCATCCAGCGCGGACGAAATCTTCGGCAGCATGCCGCCGGAGATGGTGCCGTCGGCGAAGAGGGCGTCGATCTCGCGCGCGGAAAGATCGGTGAGCAGATTGCCTTCCTTGTCCATCACGCCGGGGATGTTCGTCATCATGACGAGCTTCTCCGCGTTCAGGACGACGGCGAGCTTGCCCGCGACGAGGTCCGCGTTGATGTTGTACGAGAGGCCGTCTTCGCCGAAGCCGATCGGTGAAATGACCGGGATGAACGCGTCGTCCTGCAGCGCCTTGACGACCGCCGGATTGATCGCCTCGACCTCGCCGACCTGACCGATGTCGATGAACTGGCCCGGATTGTCGCGGTCCGGCATCATCAGCTTGCGCGCGTGGATCAGGCCGCCGTCCTTGCCGGTCAGACCGACCGCGTGGCCGCCGAAGTGATTGATGAGCGTGACGATATCCTGCTGCACTTCGCCGCCGAGCACCCACTCGACGACTTCCATCGTCTCTTCGTCGGTGACGCGCATGCCTTGAATGAAGGTGCCCTGCTTGCCGATCTTCTTCAGCGCCTGATCGATCTGAGGGCCGCCGCCATGCACGATCACCGGATTGATGCCGACGAGCTTCAGCAGAATGACGTCGCGCGCGAAGCCCTGCTTAAGGCGCTCTTCGGTCATGGCATTGCCGCCGTATTTGATCACGACCGTCTTGCCGTGATACTGACGGATGTAGGGCAGCGCCTCGGCCAGGATTTCAGCCTTCAGGGTCGGCGCGATTTGCGTGAGGTCGGGTAGCTCGGACATGGCGGCAAATGAGGCGAGGAGCGTTTAAACACGCCGAATTGTACAGGACCGACGCTCCGCGGCAGGACGAATTGCCGCGGTCGCGCCACGTTTTCCGGCGGGCGTTCCGGCGTGCGATCATCGTTTCGGCAGATTGATGACAAGATGATGAACCCATCCACGGAAACGAACGAACGCGAAGCGCCGGGCGCGCAGGTTTGCGAACGCTGCGGCGCGACGTTTCGCTGCGGCGCGCTCGCGGGCGATGCGTCGTGCTGGTGCGCGTCGCTGCCCGCGTTGCCGCTGGATCGATTGCGGCCCGGCATTCGTTGTCTGTGTCCCGCGTGTCTCACAACGGAAGCCGGGCGCGGCACGACTTCCAGTTAGCAGAGCGCGTGCCGAGGTGCGACAAATCGCGCCAGATGTCGCAGCAGGCGGGATGCAAACGGGATAATGTCGCACGGAGCGCGCACGCGCTAACACGCACTCAATCAGATGCATCGCATAACGAACACCGGACGGGTCAATCTCGGTCATCTTTTCTGGCTTCGCTCGCTCGCGATCATCGGCCAGCTGACGACCATCGCCGTCGTCCAGATATTCTTCGGCGCGAAGCTTCCGCTGCCGGCGATGCTGCTCGTCATCGCGCTCGAAATGGTCTTCAACGGCCTCACTTGGATGCGCGTCGCGCGGGCGCGTCCGGAAACCAATCTCGAACTGTTCGGGCAGATGCTCGTCGACCTCGGCGCGCTGTCGGCGCTGCTGTTCCTGTCCGGCGGCGCGACCAATCCGTTCGTCACGCTTTATCTGCCGTCGCTCGCGATCGCCGCCGCCGTCCTGCCGTGGACGATGATGACCTGCCTCGCGCTCTTCGCCGTCACCTGTTACGCGCTGCTTAGTTACAACTATGTGCCGCTCAACATCGAGAATCCGGCCAATCTGTTCGATTATTTCCGCACGGGCCTGTGGGTCAACTTCATGGTGAGCGTCGTGCTGATCGGCTGGTTCGTCGCGCGCATGTCGCGGGCGCTGCGCGTGCGCGACGCCGCGCTCGCCGACGCGCAGCAGCGTCATCTTCGCGATGAACGGGCCGTCGCGCTCGGCGTGCAGGCGGCGACCGTCGCGCACGAAATGGGCACGCCGCTTTCGACCATCGCGATGCTGTCGGAGGAATTGCGCGATTCAGCCGCGCACGACAAGAACCTCGCACCCTACGCGGCCGATTTCGAATTGCTCGAACAGCAGATGGCTTTGTGCACGTCCGCGCTCGCGCGCCTGCGCAGCCGCGCGACCGGGCCGTCGAGCCGCCAGGCGCTCGACGAGTGGCTGTCGAGTTTCATCGAGCAATGGCGTCTGCGGCATCCGCAGGTGAAATTCGCGCAAATCGACCGGACGCCCGCGGATGCATCGATCGACGATGCCGTCGCCGTCGGACAGATTTTGACGATCCTGCTCGACAACGCCGCGCGCGCGAGCAGCGAATCGGTGACGCTGCAGGCGTCGGCGGAAACCGTCGACGAACTGGATTACGTGCGCTTCGACGTGTGCGACCGCGGTCCGGGCATTCCTGCCGCGCTGCGCGGCACGCTGGGCGCCGGACCGGTGGACAGCACGCAGGGCGGACACGGCGTCGGGTTATATCTGGCGTTTGCGGCGGCGGCGCGGCTCGCAGGTTCGATCGAACTGATCGACGGCAAGCCGCGCGGCACGTGCGCCGTGTTGCGCCTGCCGAATCGCGGCGCGGTGGCGGCGCCCGCGCAGACGGCAAGAACTGAACGAAGCGGCGCGGCCTGAACTCGAACTCAGGCGCACGCGAGCGGCATTTTGGAGAAGAAACACATGAGCGATACCAACTTCCTGATCATCGACGACGATGAAGTCTTTGCCGGCATTCTCGCCCGCGGCCTGACACGGCGCGGTTTCACGCCGCATCAGGCACACAATGCGGACGAAGCGCTGAAGCTCGCCAACCAGCACAAATTCGGCATGATCACCGTCGATCTTCACTTGGGCAACGATTCCGGCCTGCGTCTCGTCGCGCCGCTGCGCGACCTGCAACCGGACGCGCGCATTCTCGTGCTGACCGGCTACGCGAGCATCGCGACGGCCGTGCAGGCGGTGAAGGACGGCGCGGACAACTATCTCGCGAAGCCGGCGAACGTCGAGTCGATTCTTTCCGCGCTGCACGAGCAGGCGAGCGAGCAGACGGCCGAAGAGGCGATCGAGAACCCGACGCTGCTTTCGGTCGCGCGGCTCGAATGGGAGCACATCCAGCGCGCGCTGGCGGAGAACAACGGCAATATTTCCGCGACGGCGCGCGCGCTCAACATGCATCGGCGCACGCTGCAGCGCAAATTGGCGAAGAAACCGGTGCGGCAGTAAGGCGGATGACGCCCGAGGAAGCTCGGGCGTCGTTTCGATATCGATGCGTTCGAAAATCGCATCGACGAAAACGGGCGCCCAAAAAAAAGAACCGCCCAAGCCGGGTGCCAAGGGCGGAAATCGGAGAGTTGCAACGACATGCGCGTACATGGAACACGCATGGACAAAGCATACGTTGCAGCGTTGGGCGCCCAAATCAGAAAATTCCCAATTAGGAATTTGCTTAGGTTGTCTGCTACTTAGCAGCAATTTGCGGATTTCTTTCGGACGAGCTTTCGCGGTTCTTTCGTCCTCGTTTCAGCGTCCATTTCGCCGGCGTTATCTCCTTCATACGCGCTCAAGAATTTTGCAGCGAGCGCCGTAAAGCCACTCTGTGCGCGAACCGAAGTTTGCGCCGCGCCGTCCGCGGGCGTCGTCCGCGGGGCGTGAAAGAGGAGACTTCGATGAAATGGTTTGACCGCCTGTCCGTGCTCAGCAAGCTTTTGCTGTCTTTCGCGGTCGTGATTCTGTTCACTGCGTGCGTGGGCGCCACCGGCGTGGTTTCGCTCGCGAAGATGAACTTCCTGATCGAGGAAATCGGCGACCGTCACATGGACGGCCTCTATTGGGTCGAGGAAATCAACAAGCACAAGCTCAACACGGACCTCGCCGCCGCCAACCTCACTTTCGCCGACGATGCCGGCAAGGAAAAGCTTAAGGAAGGCATGGCCGGATCGCTCGACAGCATGCACCGCGCGTTCGAGCGCATGCGCCCGACGATGCGCTCGGCAGAAAGCCTCGCGCTCTACGATGCGGCCAGCAAGTCCGTCGCCGCGTGGGAAGACATCGTGCTGATGCAGATGGGCAAGAAAGCGATGCCCGTCGACGTCGATCAGATGGGCCTCATCGCGCGCGCGATCGCCGCGAGCGAGAAGGCGCGCGAATCGCTTGAGCGTCTCGCCGACTTCAAGCGCAAGCGCGCGACCGAGGCGCGCAGCAGCGCGGCATCGGAATATGAAACGATGCGCGTCGTGATGCTCGCGCTCGTGTTCGGCGCGATGGTCGCGGGCGCGTTGCTCGCGGTGCTGATCGGGCGGCGTCTGTCGGCGCAACTCGGCGGCGAGCCGGCGTACGCGGCGGATATCGCCGACCGCATCGCGCGCGGCGATCTGGCGACGCGCGTCGCCACGCGTCCCGGCGACGACAGCAGCATGCTCGCGAGCCTCGGCAACATGAGCGCGAAGCTCGCGGACATCGTCGGCGGGATTCGGCATTCGAGCGATTCGATCCTGTACGCATCGCGCGAAATCGCGCAGGGCAACACCGATCTGTCGCAGCGCACGGAAGAGCAGGCGGCATCGCTGGAAGAGACGGCGTCGAGCATGGAGCAGCTCACGCAGACCGTGCGGCAGAACGCGAGCAGCGCGGACGAAGCGAGCGGGCTCGCGCGCGGCGCGTCGGATGTATCGGCGCGCGGCAGCGAGCTCGTGGGCGAGGTCGTCGACAACATGCGCGAACTGGCGTCGGGCTCGAAGCGCATGACGGACATCATCGCGGTGATCGAGGGCATCGCGTTCCAGACCAACATACTCGCGCTGAACGCGGCCGTGGAAGCGGCGCGCGCCGGCGAGGAAGGGCGCGGCTTCGCGGTGGTCGCGGGCGAAGTGCGCTCGCTCGCGCAGCGGAGCGCGACGTCGGCGAAGGAAATCAAGGAGCTGATCGAAGCGTCGACGGCGCGCGTGGACAGCGGCGCGGCGCTCGCCGAGCGTGCCGGCGCGACGATGGCCGAAGTCACGCAGGCCGTGCAGCGCGTGACGGACATCATGGCGCAGATTTCGTCGGCATCGCATGAGCAGAGCGCGGGCATCGAGCAGGTGAATCGCGCGGTCGCGCAGATGGACGAGGTGACGCAGCAGAACGCGGCGCTCGTCGAACAGGCCGCCGCCGCGGCGGGCGCGATGGCCGATCAGGCCGAGCAATTGAAGAGCGCGGTCGCGGTTTTCGAGCTGGAGCGCGACGTCTCCGGCGCGGGAAAAGTGTGACGCGTCGCGGGCATGCGACGGCCAAACGGTCGTAATATCGGCTCGCTTGCCACCCGAGAGCCCGCTCCGTACACTCGCGCCTGATTTTTTCAGATCGAGCGCGCCGCACGGAGCGGCGCCTCACCGCCGCCAAGGAGCCCCGCCGATGTCCGATTCCTATTTCCCGCGCTGGCCGGTCCAGCCGGACGCCCAGGAGGGTCGCGTCGTCGGGCCCGACCAGCGCCTCGCCTGGCCGCAGATGATCGCGATGGGCGTTCAGCACGTCGTCGCGATGTTCGGCTCGACCGTGCTCGCGCCGCTCTTGATGGGCTTCGATCCCAATCTGTGCATCTTCATGTCGGGCATCGGCACCTTGCTGTTTTTCGTGCTGGTCGGCGGGCGCGTGCCGAGTTATCTCGGTTCGAGCTTCGCGTTCATCGGCCTCGTGATCGCGGTGACGGGATACAGCGGTCATGGCCCGAACCTGAACATACCGGTGGCGCTCGGCGGGATCATTGCGTGCGGCGTGGCTTACACGATCATCGGATTGATCGTTGCGGCGGTCGGCACGAAGTGGATCGAAGCGCTGATGCCGCCGGTCGTGACGGGCGCGATCGTCTGCGTGATCGGGCTGAATCTCGCGCCGATCGCGGTGAAAGGCGTGATGGGCAGCAGCTTCGAATCGTGGATGGCGCTCGTCACCGTGCTGTGCGTGGGCGGCGTCGCGGTGTTCGCGCGCGGGATGGCGCAGCGGCTGCTGATCCTGATCGGTCTCGCGATCGCGTACATCATTTATGCGGCGCTCACGAACGGGATGGGCATGGGCAAGCCGATCGACTTTTCGATCGTCGCGAACGCTGCGTGGTTCGGCATGCCGCACTTCACCGCGCCTGTCTTCGAAGCCCCGGCGATGACGCTGATCGCGCCGGTCGCGATCATTCTCGTCGCGGAGAATCTCGGGCACATCAAGGCTGTCGGCGCGATGACCGGCAAGAGTCTCGACAAGTACATCGGACGCGCGTTCATCGGCGACGGGCTGGCGACGATTGCATCGGGCTTTGCCGGGGGCACCGGTGTGACGACGTATGCCGAGAACATCGGCGTGATGGCCGTCACGAAGATCTATTCGACGCTCGTGTTCGTGATCGCGGCGCTGTTCGCGATCGTGCTCGGGTTTTCGCCGAAGTTCGGCGCACTGATTCAGACGATTCCGGGGCCGGTGCTCGGCGGTGTGTCGATCGTCGTGTTCGGGCTTATCGCGGTGACGGGCGCGCGCATTTGGGTCGTCAACAAGGTGAATTTTTCGGATAACCGGAATCTGATCGTTGCGGCGGTGACGCTCGTGCTCGGGACCGGGGATTTCACGCTGAAGCTCGGTGGGTTCGCTCTCGGTGGCATCGGGACGGCTACGTTCGGCGCTATCATCTTTTATGCGCTGTTGCGGCGGCGGGGGGCGGGGGTGGTTTGAGGGCTTTTGCCGCTCGGTTTCAATTTCTTGGGTTTGAGAACATTGCGCTCGTACGGGGCGGCATCGGTGGATGACGTCCCTCAAACCGCGCAAGCGCGCCCGTCGCAGACGCGCTGGCTCAGCGATCGACGCGCCACAGCGCGCGTCGCCACCTCAGCCGATCCATCCGCTCTTCCTGATCGATTTCATCCCCCCGAACGCGCTCGCTCGTAGAACTCCTGAGTCACTGTGCGCCGCTTGAAGATCTGCGCAGCGGGCTGAACTATCAACAGAAAGACTAGCCCCGCGGCCGCGATACCCCGAAACCAGCCAGGGCCGAACTCGCCCGCTTCGCCCAGGATCAGCAGCAACACGGTCAGGCAAACGAAGCCGTATGAAGTCGACATTTGAATCAGGCTCAGGTTCGGCTCGACGGCGCGCGCGATCGGTGCATAGTCCTTGCCGATCAAATTCAGCCGGACACCTTCGGCGGCAGGCGTGACTACGACCTGCGGACCCTGCCCGTACTGCATCAATTCAGCCGCGAGTGCTTGCATCAGCAGCGGGCTGGCCGGTCCCGGAAGGCCGATTGCATGATCGAGGTCGAGCAAGGTCAATTCCGGCTCGCTGTCCTTGACCGCTGCGCGCATCACGTGCCCGTCGGGTTTGGACAGACCGCTTATCCACATGTGCTTCAGGCGCTTGACCGGTGTCGGCTCGGCAGTGACAAGCGTCTTGATGGCGTCAGGTATGTCGTCTGTTGTCGTGGGCATCGAGCGAAAGAGCCGCGCCTTGGGCTTGAGCTTCTTCTCGCGAAGCAGATTCCATGAAGCGAACAGCAGCGCGACGGCCGCTTCCGTGCAAGGTGCCGCGCCTTCCTCCTGAAGCTGACACGCGAGCAGAAGGCACAGGTCCGGCGTTCTCTTGCGCCGGTCATGGTCGTAGTCATAGCGGGCGGTCTGGTTCGTCATCCACGTATCGAGCAACGCCGAACACTCGTTCGCTTCGACGCGGCTCACAGCGATGTGCTCGAGGTTCGGCACTTCGAGCGCTTGCAGCACGCCGCGAAGTTGCGCGACGTGCGTCTCATGTGACGTCTGAAGCGCAATGTGGATGGTGCTTTTCCCTGCGAAGCGCGCGAGATGCGGCATCAACGGTTCGACAAGCTGCGTAAGCAACGCGGCGAAGTCGCGCTGCGCCAGCTTCGGCGATTTGCCGCCGTTCGCGGGCGGCGTCCCGTCCAGCGCGGCCATGCGTTCAGCGAGTTGCACTTCAGGCGTCAGCGTCACGGTATCGAGCAAGGCCAGATCCCAGCGCGCCCAATCACGCCAGTCGGCGAAATGGTCCTTGCACAGGTAGTTCCACCAGTCGACACGCGTGTTCCAATCCTCGTAGGACTGATACAGCAAGGCGCAGAACGCGCCCCACAGCAGTAAAGGCACCACCAACGCGAAGAGAAAGAACGTGCCCGATAAGATCGCTTCGCCCTGTTTCCAGTTCAGGATCGTGAGGATGAAGCCCGCGATGACGACAACGATTAGTGCAACGGCCGGAATCCACGGCGAAGGGTATTTCCAGTGCTTGAACTCGGGTATGGAAGGAATGCGCCAATCCATGCTCATGCGATGTCCATTCCTTGCGTCGTCGCTTTGACGATACTGCCGCATTGCGTGCGGCAACCGTCCGCGACGATATTGCGGCCGTGCTCTTCGTAGCCGTCACCGCATTCGATGATCGGGTTGCTTTGCGCCTCGGCGGAAATCAACAGCCCCTGACCCGCTCGAACGGCTCCTTTCGCATCGCTGCGCAGCTCAAAACCGAGTCCGCGAAGCTGGTCTCCGTTATTGACCGCATGACCGAGATTCAGTTGTGACTTACCTGGGTCCGTCGCAATCTTGATGTGTTCCTGATTCTCCCGATCCTCGACTTGAATCGTGTTATTGCGAATCGTGTGAATGACGACATTACGCGTGCGCCACTTGTGTTGCTGATGAACCGGGTCGGTATCTTGCGAGTTATGCAGCGCATGGAGTATGTATGGCAGATCCGGATTGCCCGCAAAGAACGCGATGGCAACCTCAGTACCCGGAATAAAGGGCATGTGAAACCCGCTCTGCCACTTCCCCGCGAAAGGCTTGCCGAGCCTCAACAGACAGCTATTCAGCCCCGCGACGCGCTTCTCCCGATCATCGTGAAACTGGACGATGTATTCGCCGTGTGCGTCGATATAAGGTCCGCTATACCCTTCCGTCGAAGCGATGGTTCCCGTTATCGTGCCCTCGATGCGCGGCCATTCCGACTCGCGCAGCGGCATCCGATACAAGCGATCGGAAGCAATCGCGGTGAACTCGACCTTGTACCCTTGCGTGCGTGAAGCGCTGCACTTCATGCTCACGATCAGCAAGCCATATT
>NZ_JALQEK010000023.1:0-3998 GCF_023630765.1 Caballeronia sp. ATUFL_F2_KS9A
GTCGTCGCGACATCGAGAATGTCGTAGCCGCGATAGTGCAAGTCGTTGCCCGTCTTGCCGACGGTGCACAGCGCGGTGTTGCCCGCCGTCACGCCCGACAGCGCGACGGATTTCTTCGGCTTGAATGCGCCGGTTGCGGGTGCTTCGGTCGATGCCTGATCGGTCATTGTCTCTAGTCTCCTTTGCACGCTCGCGATGCGGCGTTATTTGTCTTGTCGAGATGATGATTTGAAAAACGGCGCGCATTCGTCGGGCAGCGTCTGGCCGGTCGCGTGCGCGCGGCGCAGCACGGACCAGTAATAGCGATAACTCGCGCGATCGTGCAGCGTATCGCCATGCCGCGTCGGGCCCCACTGTGCGCGCTGTGCCGCAAGCAGAATCTGCGCCGCGAGCGCGATTTCATCGGCGCGCGGCGAGAAGGCCTCGACGATCGGCCTGATCTGATCCGGATGGATGCTCCACATGCGCGTATAGCCGAACGCGTTGCGCGCGCGTGCCGCATCGTTCGCGACGACGCTCATGTCGCGCACTTCCGTCGATACGTTGTGCGACGGCACCTTGCCGTGCGCGTGACACGCGGCCGCGATCTCCAGCTTCGCGCGCTGCACGAGCGGATGATCGAACTGGCCGGGCGAGCGCATCGCGGTATCGGGAATGGCGCCGTTGTGCGCCGAGACGAAGTCCATCAGGCCGAAGCTCAGCGATTCGACGCCCGGCAGCGCGGCCAGTTCGAACGCTTGCGCGAGCGCGCCGTGCGTCTCGATCAGCAGATGGCAGGGAATCGGTTGCTCGATGCCGAACTCGCGTCGTGTTGCTTCGATGAACGCGACCATTTCGGTGGCATCGGCGGCGCTGCGGATTTTCGGCAGCATGATGAACGCGGGCGCTTTCTTCGCGCGACGCAGGATGATGCGAACGTCGTCGCGCCACGCACGATGATCGAAGTCGTGGATGCGCACGCCCACGCGCCCGAAGCGGTCGTCCTCGCCACCGACGAACGACGCAACCATTTCCGCATGTTCGGCCTCGTGACCGACTTGCGCCCCGTCTTCGCAATCGAGCGTGATGTCGAACACCGGACCGAGTTGCGCCTGCAGCGCCAGGGATTTGCGGATCAGCTTCTCGCTGCCGGCGTAATGATCACAGGGCGGAAGCACGGCGGGTTGCGCTTCGCCGTCAAACAGCACTTCGGCGGGAGTGAGAGCAGGCATCGTCGGCGTCGGGTCCGATTGGAAGTTGGGAAATTCCATCTTGCTCGATGATTCGAACACGCTCGATGTTTTTCAAGCGCGTTCGAATCATGCACGAACGCCGCGTAGCGTTCGCGCAGACGGGAAGCCTTTGCAGACTCCCCCTTGAACGACGTACTTACTTGCCCAGCAGATGCGAAACGCCGTCGCGCTCTTCGAGCAGCTCGTTCAGCGTGCCGTCCATCTTCTCGCGCGAGAACGCGTCGATTTCGAGGCCTTCGACGCGCTTGTACTCGCCGTTTTCGCACGTGACGGGCACGCCGTAGATGATGTCTTCCGGAATGCCGTACGAGCCGTCCGACGGAATGCCCATCGTGACCCACTTGCCGTTCGTGCCGAGCACCCAGTCACGCACGTGATCGATCGCAGCATTCGCCGCCGATGCCGCCGACGACAGGCCGCGCGCTTCGATAATCGCCGCGCCGCGCTTGCCGACGGTCGGGATGAACGTGTTGCGGTTCCACTCGTCGTCGTTGATGAGCTTCGTCAGGCTCTCGCCTTCCGCCGTTGCGAAACGGAAGTCCGGGTACATCGTCGGCGAGTGGTTGCCCCATACGGCGAGCTTTTCGATCGACGCGACCGGCTTGCCCGACTTGGCCGCCAGTTGCGACAGCGCGCGGTTGTGGTCCAGACGCAGCATGGCGGTGAAGTTCTTCTTCGGCAGATCCGGCGCCGACTTCATCGCGATGTAAGCGTTCGTGTTCGCCGGGTTGCCGACGACCAGCACCTTCACGTCGCGGCTCGCGACATCGTTCAGCGCCTTGCCCTGAACCGCGAAGATCTCGGCGTTCGCCGACAGCAGGTCCTTGCGCTCCATGCCCTTCGAACGCGGACGTGCACCGACCAGCAACGCGACGTCGGCGTCCTTGAACGCGACCTTGGGGTCGTCCGTGACGACCACGCCCGCGAGCAGCGGGAATGCGCAATCTTCCAGCTCCATCACGACGCCCTTCACGGCGGCTTGCGCTTGCGGCAGATCGAGCAACTGAAGAATCACGGGCTGGTCTTTGCCGAGCAGATCGCCATTGGCGATGCGGAACAGCAGCGAGTAGCCGATTTGACCTGCGGCGCCGGTTACGGCAACGCGCTTTGCGGACTTAGCCATTGAGAACTCTCCTGGACGGTGCGTGGAACGCTAGGGAAAAACGCCATTTTATGCGCGTTACGCAAAGCGTTGATGAAGACATGCCGGCCATGCCGCGCCCAAACGCTTCGAAGCTCGACCGAGCGTTCGCGCCCGTGCCGTGCATCGGCGTTACGGCTTGACCGTCATGCCATGAATCCTTCTCTTCGAGCGAGAGGCGTGCGGAGTGTTCTGGAAGGACGCGGTGATTTCGCTTGGGTCTGACGGCAACGCGCCCATACGAGACGGCGCTTGACGTTGCGAGGCGAGGGGCAGGCAGCGGCGCGCGAATCGAGTGGCCGATCGGCGTGAGGCGAAAGCGAAAGGGCGTGCCTGGCGGTATGTTGCACGCTGCGCCGGATGCCGTGTTCAGAGCGTACTCGAGGCGAAAAGGGCCATGATAAAACGCGCTGAGCGGCGGTTCCCGTGCTTTCGCAACGACCCGCAAACCCTTGCTCGACAAGGAGTGTAGGAGCCGTCCGAGGTAAAGTCAACACTATCTTATGTCTTATATAAGACATAGGAATCTTCGGGAAAAGTCTGGACGCACGGCGGGCCTTGTGTTGAAATGCGCGGCATGAATTCCAACCCGGCGAGCACGACGACCCCCAACGGCACTGCACCGGCGGCTGAGGCCGCGAGCACGCCGTCGCCGACGTTCAGCCCGCTGTATCAGCAAATCAAGGCGCTCATCACGCAAGGACTCGAGTCCGGCGAATGGAAGCCTGGCGAAATCATCCCGAGCGAGGTCGAGCTGGCCGCGCGCTACAAGGTGAGCCAGGGCACCGTCCGCAAGGCGATCGATGAACTCGCCGCCGACAATCTTCTCGTTCGACGTCAGGGCAAAGGCACGTTCGTTGCGACGCACAACGAAGACCGCGTGCAGTTCCGTTTCCTGCGCCTTCTGCCCGACGATGGCGACGTCCATCCTCACGTAAGCCGTCTGCTCGAATGCAGGCGCCTGCGCGCGCCGGCGGAGATCGCGCGCCAACTGGATTTGAAGCCTGCCGACCCCGTCGTTCTCATCAAGCGCTTGTTGCAGTTCGATGGCGTGACGACCGTGTTCGACGAAATCTGGCTGCCGGGCGCGGTGTTTCGCGGACTCACGGCCGAGCGTCTCGCCGAGTACAAGGGTCCGCTCTACGCGATGTTCGAGACGGAGTTTGGCACGCGCATGATCCGCGCGACCGAGAAGATCCGCGCCGTCGCCGCCGATGAAACCGTCGCGCAGTTCCTCGATGTGGCGCAGGGATTTCCGCTGTTATCGGTCGAGCGCGTGTCCTATACCTATGGCGATCGGCCTGTCGAAGTGCGTCGCGGATGGTACGTCACGACCGGCTATTTTTATCAGAACGACTTGAGTTGATCGAGTGAAGAACGGGCCGCGAGCACTGGCTGAGTGCTCGCGGAACACGCACGTTAGCAGGCCCATTCTCGCGCATGGAGCAACGGTCTTTTAGAGGACTTCTCGCTGCAGCGCGATATAAAAAGGCGCTAAAATCGCGGATTAGTGTGTTAACAAGTTGGGGTCTAGCATGGCAGAAGCCGTAAAAAAACCAAGGCCGGAATACCGGAACATCGGGATCGGTCAGATCGCGAAGTATCGCTTGCCGCTGGCGGGCAAG